>JAOUGZ010000619.1 GCA_029865405.1 Betaproteobacteria bacterium | reverse complement strand
TCCAACAAGCGCACCGACCGCTACGGCGGCAGCCTGGAGAACCGCATGCGCGCGCCGCTGGAGATCGCGCGCGCGCTGCGCGAGTCCTGGCCGAAGGAGCGCGCGCTCGGCGCGCGCATTACCGCGAGCGAATGGGCACCGGGCGGCTTCGAGGCGCAGGAGGCGGCGAGCTACGCCAGTGAGCTCAAGGCCATGGGCTTCGACTACGTGTGCGTATCGAGCGGCGGCAACGTGCCGCAGCAGAAGATCAAGGTCGAGCCCGGCTACCAGGTGCACCTCGCCGAAGCCGTGAAGCGCGGCGCGCGCCTGCCGGTGATGGCGGTGGGCATGATCGCCGACCCGCAGCAGGCCGAGGATATTCTCGGCGCGGGGCGCGCCGACATGGTCGCGCTGGCGCGCGGGCTGCTCGATGATCCGCGCTGGGTGTGGCACGCGGCCGAGCGCTTCGAGGTGAAGCTCGACTTGCCGCCCCAGTACCGGCGCGCGCGCTACGATTTGTGGCCGGGCGCGCAGCTGGCGCGGCCCAAGCAGACCGCGTAGCTAGGCGAACACCGCCTCGACTGCGCCGCGGTCGAAGCGGTATTCGTGGTTGCACATCTCGTTCTTCACCACGACTTCGCCCTTCTCGGCGAGGATCGACTCGACCTCGGGGCGCCCGAGGCCGCGCAGCACGCGCTCCACGCTCGCCGGGTTCCACGGGCAGTGGTATTCCACGGGGTAGAGGCGGAACACGCGCAGCAGCTCCTCGTGGAACAGCTTCACCAGCAGGTCGTAGGGCTGGGCGTTCACCGTTTCTTCGAGCGTCAGCGTTGAAGCGAGCGTCGTGACGCGGGCCCAGCCGTCCGCGTCCTTGTCGTCCGCGCCCGGCAGCTTCTCCAGCAGCAGGCCGCAGAGCGCCGCGCCGTCCGCGCGCAGGTGCAGAAACGCCTCGCGCTGCTCGGAGCGCCGCAGGTAGTTCTCGAACACCTCGGCCAGGGTGGCGCCTTCCAGCGGCACCAGGCTCTGGTAGAGCTGCCCGCTCGCGTGGTCCTCGTAGCTGACGGCGAGTCGGCCGGTGCCCAGCTCGGGCGTCTCACCGGCGTATTGCGCCATGCCGCGCACCTTGAGCTCGGCGGTGCAGTCGGCGACCAGCAGCTTGAGCGGCCCCGTGCCCTGCGCCTGCAGCGTGACGCGGCCCGCGCCCTTCTGGCCTGCGCCGAGCAGCACTGCCAGCGCGGCGCTGTGGCCGAGCGTCTCCGCGATGCGGGACGGGTAGCCGCGGCCCTCGAGCATGCGCGTCCAGGCGTCCGTGAGGCAGACCAGTCTGCCGCGGATCGCCAGGCGCTCGAACAGAAACCGCTGCACGTAATCGGTCTTCACGCCCCGATTCTACAAGCCGAGATACGCCTGCCGCACCCGGTCGTCATGCAGCAGCGCCGCGCCCGTGCCGCGCATGACGATGCTGCCGTTCTCGAGCACGTAGGCGTGCCCGGAAATCTTCAGCGATACGGCGACGTTCTGCTCCACAAGCAGCACCGTGATGCCGCGCGCGTTCAGCGCGCGGATCGTGTGCAGCACCTCCTGGACGACGAGCGGCGCCAGGCCGAGCGAGGGCTCGTCGAACATGATGAGCTCGGGCTGGCCCATCAGGCAGCGCCCGATGGCGAGCATCTGCTGCTCGCCGCCCGAGAGCGTGCCGGCGATCTGCGTGCGACGCTCGGCGAGCCGCGGAAACATCGCGTACACCTCGTCCAGGGTCTTGCGCGCCGCGCTTCGTGCGCGCGGCACGAGCGCGCCCATCTGCAGGTTCTCCTCCACCGACAGGCTCGGGAAAACCTGCCGCCCCTCGGCGACCTGGCCGATGCCGAGGTTGCAGATACGGTGCGATTCCAGCCGCGTGATGTCGGCGCCGTTGAACGTGATGCGCCCGGCGCGCGCGCGCTCGATGCCGGCGATGGTGCGGATGAGCGAGGACTTGCCCGCGCCGTTGGCGCCGACGATGGCGACGATCTCGCCGCGCGGCACCTCCAGCGACACGCCGGCGAGCGCCTGCGCGTCGCCGTAGTACAGGTCGAGATTCTCGACGGCGAGCATCAGACCTCCACGTCCTCGCCGAGGTAGCTCTCGAGCACCGCGGGGTTGCGTACCACGTCTTCCGGCGTGCCGCGCGCGATCACCTCGCCGTGGTGCAGCACCACGATGCCCTGCGCGAGCGCCATCACCGCGCGCATCACGTGCTCGATGAGCAGGATGGTGAGGCCTTCGGCGCGGTTCAGCTCGCGGAACACCGCCACGATCTGGTCGCACTCGGTGGGCCGCAGCCCGGCCATCACTTCGTCGAGGAGGAGGAGCTTCGGCCGGGTGGCCAGGGCGCGCGCAACTTCGAGGCGCTTGCGATCAGGAAGGGTGAGGGATGAAGCGAGCATGTCCCGCTTCGCTCCGAGTCCAAGGCTTTCTATGATCTCGGCGGCGTAGCCTTTCGCCGCCGAGACAGTTTT
>JAOUGZ010000096.1 GCA_029865405.1 Betaproteobacteria bacterium | reverse complement strand
GATGAACGGCGTCATCAACCTGTCGGTGACCGACGGCTGGTGGCGCGAGGGCTACGACGGGCGCAACGGCTGGGCGATCAAGCCGGCGGCGCCGGCGCTCGACGCCGCGCGCCGCGACGCCGAGGAAGCGCGCACGCTCTACGAGCTGCTGCAGGACCACGTCGTGCCGCTTTATTACGCGCGCAACGACGCCGGCTTCTCGCCCGGCTGGGTGGCGATGGCCAAGGAGTCGATGGCCACGGTGGCGCCGCGCTTCAACGCGATGCGCATGCTCGAGGAATACGTCGAGCTGCTCTACCGCCCCGCTACGGCGCGCGGGCGCCGGCTCGCCGCCGACGGCGGGGCCGCGGCGCGGCAGCTTGCCGAATGGCGGGTGAAGGTGCGCGCGGCGTGGCCCGGCGTCGTCCTGCGCCGCACCGGCGAGCCGCCGCTGCGCGTCGAGCACGGCGAGCGCGTGAAAGTAGCGGTGGCCGCGCGTCTGAACGGCCTTGCGCCCGAGGACCTGGCGCTCGAGCTGGTGCTGCGCCGCCCGGCCCTGGGCGGGCCGGCGGCGCACTACCGGTTCACGCCGCAGGGGACGCTGCCCGAGGGCGGCGAGCACCTGTACCAGCTCGAATTCGAGCCAGAGCAGAACGGCCGGCTCGAATACCAGTTGCGCGCCTATCCCAGCCACGAGCAGCTCGCGCACCCGTTCGAGACCGGGCTGATGATCTGGCTGTAACGCGGCGCGCATCGCGCGGCGCCGCATTTATCCGTTCGACCGCCGGCGGCATGGCGCTTTGATCTGGCGCAGCAGGCGCCCGCCCGCAGAGACTAGAATTTTGCCCACTGGAGGCTTGGATGCGCGCGAGCGCCACGCGTGCGGCCGCAAAGCGGGCGGGCGGGCCGGGAACCGGCCCGCGCGTGCTCCTCGTTTCCTCCGAGATCCATCCGCTCGCCAAGACGGGCGGGCTCGCGGACGTGTGCGCGGCGCTGCCGCGTGCGCTGGCGCGGTACGGCGCCGACGTGCGCTTGCTCATGCCGGCCTACGAATCGGCGCTCGACCGGCTGCGGGGGCCACGAACGGTTGCGCACCTGGGCGAGATGCTGGGCGTGCCCGCGCCCCGCCTGATCGAGGGCACGATGCCCGATTCCGCATTGCCGGTGTGGCTGCTCGACTGCCCGGCGCTGTACCGGCGCCCCGGTACGCCCTACCTGGACGCGAACGGCGGGGACTGGCCGGACAACTGGCTGCGCTTCGGGCTGCTCGCGCACGCCGCAGCGCGCATTGCGCGCGGCGAGGCGCATGGCGCTTGGCGGCCCGATGCGCTGCATTGCCACGACTGGCAGACCGGGCTCGCGCCCTACCTCGTCGGCCGCAGCGCGCTGCCGCGTCCGCGCACGCTGTTCACCGTTCACAACGCCGCCTTCCAGGGCAACTTCCCCACCGAGCACGCACAGCAGCTCGGGCTGCCGGGCGAGGCGCTCTCGCCCGAGGCGCTGGAGTTCTGGGGGCGGATCTCGTTCCTCAAGGCGGGCGTGCGCTACGCGGATCGCGTCAACACCGTGAGCCCCACCTACGCGCGCGAGCTGCGCACGCCCGAGTACGGCTGCGGCATGGAAGGCCTGTTCGAGCAGCGCGCGGGCGACCTCGTGGGCATCCTGAACGGCATCGACACCGAGCTCTGGGATCCTCGCCGTGCCGACGGCATCGCCGCGCACTATTCCGCGGACGCGCCGCAGGGCAAGGCCGCGTGCAAGGCGGCGTTGCAGGCCGAGCTCGGCCTCGCGGCCGATCCGCAGGCGCCGCTCGTCGCCTTCGCCAGCCGCATCACCTGGCAGAAGATGGCCGACGTGACGCTCGAGCGGCTGCCGGCGCTGCTCGCTGCCCACCCGCGCCTGCAGTTCGCGCTGCTCGGCACGGGCGAGCGCGCGCTCGAGCGCGGCTTCCAGGACCTGGCGCCGCATTTTCGCGGACGCGTTTCGGTGCGCATCGCCTATGCCGAGGACGACGAGCACCGGCTGCAGGCCGGCGCGGACGTGCTGCTGCACGGCTCGCGTTACGAGCCCTGCGGCCTCGCGCACAAGATCGCGATGCGCTACGGGGCGCTGCCGGTGGTGCGCCGCACCGGTGGACTTGCCGACACGGTAAGCGAAGGCGACAACGGCTTCATGTTCGAGGCGCCCGCCGGCGAGGACCTGCAGGCTGCCCTGGGGCGCTGCCTGGCGACATACGAGCACCAGCCTGGCACGTGGGGCGCGATGCGCGAGCGCGCGATGCGCGGCGACTACAGCTGGGAGCGGCCGGCGCTCGAGTACCTGCGGCTGTACGCCGCTGCGAGCGCTACCGCGCCAGCCGGTAGTGCGAGCGGTTGAGGTATTCGGCGATGTCCTCGAGGTCGCTCAGCGTGAACGCATGCCCGGTGAGCGCTGCGCGGCGCGCCACCTGGTCGCGCAGGTCCGACAGCGACTTGACCAGCGACTTGTCCCGCTCGCGCTGGTGCACGCGCTCGTAGTGGCAACCGCCGCAATGGGTCTGGTAGAGCAGCCTGCCGCGGCCCGCATCCTGCGCCGTCGCGGGCAGGCTGACGCACACGAGCAGCACGAGCAGCTGTTTCATCGGTTGACCTCCTTCGCGCCGCGCTGCAGGTAGCAGGTGAAGGCGCTGGACGACGCGGCGAACGCCCAGCACAGGAAGAAGCCGATGGTATACGCGCCGAGACGGCTGAGCGTGCTCGGCTCGCCGAACAGATACAGCTCCTGCGGGTCGAATACGGTGAAGAAGATCACCTCGCCGATGCCGGCGACGATGAACGAGGGCCACAAGATCCAGACTGCGAGCTTCATAGGGCCTCCTGGGTGATGCGCCACTCGCCCCGCGGGTCCTCGATATGGGCGCGCCAGCCGCCCGGCGCGAGCGGTCCCATCTCGGCCTCGTAGACGCCGGCGACGGGCACGAGGCGCAGCCGCTGGTCGAACCCCGCGCGCGTGCGGTGCGCGAGGTGCACGAAGAGCGCCGGTGGCGACGCGCCCTCGAGCCGCACGCGCACGCGCCCTTCGCCGATCTCGATCCGCGCCGCGATGCCGAGCTGCCGCGCGCGCTCTTCGCGCGCGAGCACCTTGTTGATGCCGAGACCCTGCTTGTAATAGTCCTCGGCGACCAGGCCGTCGGCGCTCGCGAGCGCGATCCAGATCGTGGCGACGCCCGCGAGCACCGCCGCGGCCGGCGGCGCGATCAGGAACCAGGTCCAGGGTTCTCTGTACCAGGGGGTCATGGCCTCAGCGCACGATGAACACGGACTTTTCGCGCACGGCGACGCCCGGGTCGTCCGTGGACTGGATGCCGAACTCGATGCGGTGCGTGCCCGCCGCGACCGCGCCGCGCTCGATGCGCACCCTGACCGGCACCAGGCGGCTTGCCGCGCCGTCCACTTCGATCACGGCCTCGTCCGGAATGCCGATGCCCGGGATGCCCAACACCGACAGGCGGAAGGCGCGCGGCGCCTCGCTCGTATTCATGACCTGCAGCCGGTACACGTTCTCGATCTGGCCGCCCTCGATCTCGCGCGAGATCGCCGCGCGGTCGCGGATCACGTCGAGCTTGAGCGGCACGCGGTTCCACAGCGCGACGCCGGCGGCGATGACGATGGCCCACAGCGCCGCGCTGTAGACGAGCACCCGCGGCCGGAACGCGCGCCGGAACATCTCGGCGCGCGTGAGCTCGTTCTCCATCGCGTGCGCGGTCGAGTAGCGGATCAGGCCGCGCGGGAAGCCCACCTTGTCCATTACCCGGTCGCAGCCGTCGATGCACGCGGCGCAGCCGATGCACTCGTACTGCAGGCCGTCGCGGATGTCGATGCCGGTCGGGCACACCTGCACGCACACGCCGCAGTCCACGCAGTGGCCCAGCCCGGTGCGCCGGGCGGCGTTCTTGCCGCGCGGCTCGCCGCGTTCGCGGTCGTAGGTGATGATGAGCGTGTCCTTGTCGAACATCGCGCTCTGGAAGCGCGCGTAGGGGCACATGTACGTGCACACCTGCTCGCGCATCCAGCCGCCGTTGCCGTAGGTGGCGAAGCCGTAGAACAGCACCCAGAAAGTCTCCCAGGGTCCGAGCGAGGCGCTCCACACGGCGTGCCACAGCTCGCGGATCGGCGTGAAGTAGCCGACGAAGGTGAAGCCGGTCCACAGGGCGATGGCCATCCACACGCCGTGCTTGGCCGCGCGCAGCGCGAGCTTGCGCGGCGACAGCGGCGCGGCATCGAGGCGCAGGCGCGCCACGCGATCGCCCTCGATCCTGCGCTCGACCCACATGAAGATCTCGGTGTACACGGTCTGCGGGCAGGCGTAGCCGCACCACAGGCGCCCGGCCACCGCGGTGAACAGAAACAGCGACAGCGCCGCGATGATGAGCAGGACCGCGAGGTAGATGATGTCCTGCGGAAACAGTATCAGGCCGAAGATGACGAACTTGCGCTGCGCGATGTCGAACAGCACCGCCTGGCGGTCGTTCCACGGCAGCCAGGCGAGGCCGTAGAACACGAGCTGCGTCGCCCATACCAGCGCCCAGCGCCAGCCGGCGAACCAGCCGTGCACCGCGCGCGGGTGGATGGTCCTGCGGACCTCGTAGAGGGCCTGCTCGACGAATTGGGCCGGCGCGCCTGGCGCTTTCACTGCTGCGACAGCGACAGCACGTACGCGGTGAGCAGGTGGATCCTCGAGTCGCCGAGCAGCTCCTTGTGCGCCGGCATCTGGTTCATGCGCCCACGGGTAATGGTCTCGATGATCACCGGCTCGGCGGCGCCGTAGAGCCAGGTCTTGTCGGCGAGGTTGGGCGCGCCGAGCAGCGGGTTGCCCGTGCCGTCGGCGCCGTGGCAGGCGGCGCAGCTCTGCGCGAAGAGCGGCTTGCCGCGCGCCGCGCGCACGCTGTCGTGCGCGAGGCCCGCGAGCGACATCACGTAGTGCGCCGCGTCCTTGGTGCCCTGCTCGCCCAGCGCCGGGCCCATCGGCGGCATGACGCCGGTGCGGCCCTGCGCGATGCTCGCCTTCACCGCCTCGGGCGTGCCGCCCCAGAGCCAGTCGCGGTCGGTGAGGTCGGGAAAGCCGCGCGAGCCGGCGCCGTCGGAGGCGTGGCACTGCGCGCAGTTGTTGAGGAACAGCTTCTGCCCGATGGCGAGCGCCCGCGGCTCGGCGGCGAGCGCGTTCAGGTCCATCTGCGCATAGCGCTCGTACAGCGGCCCGAACTTCTCCTCGTGCCGCGCGGTCTCCGCCTCGAGCTGCGACACCTGCGTCCACTGCCACAGGCCCTTGTAGCTGCCCAGCCCCGGGTACAGCGCAAGGTAGGCGAGGCCGAACACGATCGTGATCCAGAACAGCCACATCCACCAGCGCGGCAGCGGGTTGTTGTATTCGCCGAGGTCCTCGTCCCAGGTGTGGCCGGTGGTCTCGGCCTGGCCGCCGGGCACGCGGCGCTTGCTCTGGCCCAGCATCAGCAGGCCGCAGGCGAGGATCGACACGATGGTAATGACCGAGATGTAGAGGTCCCAGAAGCTGCTGGTGAACTCGTTCATCGGTCGGGCTCCTCGAGAACGCTGCGCCCGGCGTCTTCCAGGCGCTGCTTGCGCGCCGGCGAGTACGCCCACCAGACGATGCCGAGGAAGGCGACGAGCGCCGCCGCCGTCACCAGGCCGCGAATCAGGTTGATGTCCATGGCGTGTTTCCTATTTCGCGCCCGTGCGGCCCGCGGTGCCGAGCACCTGCAGGTAGGCGATGAGCGCGTCCATTTCGGTCTTGTCCTTCAGCGCCTCGGGCGCCTGCGCGATCTCCGCGTCGGTGTACGGCGTGCCGAGCGCGCGCAGCGCGCGCATCTTGGCGCCGATGTCGGCCGCGTTGGCCGCGTCGCGTGCCAGCCACGGGTAGGCCGGCATGTTGGACTCGGGCACCAGGTCGCGCGGGTTGAGAAGGTGCAGGCGGTGCCATTCGTCCGAGTAGCGCCCGCCGACGCGGTGCAGGTCGGGGCCGGTGCGCTTCGAGCCCCACTGGAACGGGCGGTCGTAGACGAACTCGCCCGCCACCGAGTAGCGCCCGTAGCGCTCGACCTCGGCGCGGAACGGCCGCACCATCTGCGAGTGGCAGTTGTAGCAGCCCTCGCGCACGTAGACGTCGCGCCCGGTGAGCTGCAGCGCGCTGTAGGGCTTCAGGCCCGCCACCGGCTCGGTGACGTACTTCTGGAAGTACAGCGGCACGATCTCGACCAGGCCGCCGACCGCCACCACCAGGATCACCAGGATGATGAGCAGCGCCTGGTTGCGCTCGATCATGTCGTGATTGAGTTTCATCGCGCGCGCCTCAGGCGTAGGCGGGCGCCGGGATCGGCGCCTCGACGCTGCGGCCGGCGGCCACGGTGCGCGCCACGTTCCAGGCCATGATCAGCATGCCGGCGAGGTACAGCACGCCGCCGAGCAAGCGGATGGCGTAGAAGGGGTAGCTCGCCTTCACGCTCTCGACGAAGGTGTAGGTGAGCGTGCCGTCGTCGCTCACCGCGCGCCACATCAGGCCCTGCATCACGCCCGCGATCCACATCGAGGCGATGTAGAACACGATGCCGATGGTGGCCACCCAGAAATGCACGTTGATCAGGCGCACGCTGTACATCTCGGTGCGGCCGAACAGGCGCGGGATCAGGTAGTACATCGCGCCCATCGACACCAGCCCCACCCAGCCGAGCGCGCCGCTGTGCACGTGGCCGATGGTCCAGTCGGTATAGTGCGAGAGCGCGTTCACCGTCTTGATCGACATCATCGGCCCCTCGAACGTGCTCATGCCGTAGAACGAGAGCGAGACGATGAGGAACTTGAGGATCGGGTCGGTGCGCAGCTTGTGCCATGCGCCGCTCAAGGTCATGATGCCGTTGATCATCCCGCCCCACGAGGGCGCGAGCAGGATGAGCGAGAACACCATGCCGAGCGACTGCGCCCAGTCGGGCAGCGCCGTGTAATGCAGGTGGTGCGGGCCGGCCCACATGTAGGTGAAGATCAGCGACCAGAAGTGCACCACCGACAGGCGGTAGGAGTAGATCGGCCGTCCGGCCTGCTTCGGGATGAAGTAGTACATGATGCCCAGGAACCCCGCGGTGAGGAAGAAGCCGACCGCGTTGTGGCCGTACCACCACTGCACCATCGCGTCCTGCGCCCCGGCGTAGGCCGAGTAGGACTTCCAGAACGTCACCGGCATGGCCGCGCTGTTCACGATGTGCAGCAGCGCCACCGTGAGGATGAAGGCGCCGAAGAACCAGTTGGCGACGTAGATGTGCGGGACTTTGCGCTTCCAGATCGTGCCGAAGAAGACGATGGCGTAGGCCACCCACACCAGCGCGATGAGCACGTCGATCGGCCACTCGAGCTCCGCGTACTCCTTGGAGGTGGTGATGCCGAGCGGCAGCGTGATGGCGGCGAGCACGATCACCGCCTGCCAGCCCCAGAAGGTGAAGGCGGCCAGGCCGTCGGAGAACAGGCGCGCATGGCAGGTGCGCTGCACCGCGTAGTAGGAGGTGGCGAAGAGCGCCGAGCCGCCGAAGGCGAAGATCACGGCGTTGGTGTGCAGCGGGCGCAGCCGCCCGTAGGACAGCCAGGGAATGCCGAGATTGAGCTCGGGCCAGAGCAGCTGCGCAGCGATGATCACGCCGACCAGCATCCCCACCACGCCCCAGACGACGGTGGCAATCGAGAACTGCCGGACGACCTTGTAGTTGTAGGTGGTTTCGCTGCTTGCCATGCGGGCCGGCCTCCCTGTGCTTCTTATCCGCGAGATGCTAGACAGCGGCCTGCGGCATCCCTTGACCTGCGTCAAGCCGGCGCGCCAATAGCCGACAAGAATGATCGGGATTGGCGCAATCAACTTCGTAATGGGGTATGGCGCGCGCTGCAATAGGCGTACCCCCTCGTCCAGGAGCCCAAGATGGCCAAGAAGCAACCGTTCCTCACCGACGTCAAGACCTTGCGCGCCCGTGCGCGCAAGCACATCGAGCAGGGCGCGGTCACCGAGAGCTACCGCGCCGACCGCAAGACGGTCATCAAGCTGCTGAACGAAGCCCTCGCCACCGAGATCATCTGCGTGCTGCGCTACCGGCGCCATCACTTCATGGCCGCGGGCATCAACGCCGAGGCGGTGGCCGCCGAGTTCCTCGTGCACGCCAATGAAGAGCAGCAGCACGCGGACCAGATCGCGCAGCGCAT
>JAOUGZ010000095.1 GCA_029865405.1 Betaproteobacteria bacterium | reverse complement strand
TCACCGACTCCGCGCGCACGGCCGCCTGCTTCGGATTCTGCTGGGTCACGGCCGCTGCATTGGCGCCCATGTCTGCGTCCCCCCGCTATGCGACCGGGGCATCGTAGGCAAGGAGCGCGTGCGGCGGGGAGGAATTATTTCCGCCCGGCGCGCAGGCCGGGACGGGCGGCGCGGCGCCGCCGATGGGCGGATCGCCTCAGCCAAGAAAGGCAATCATGGCGACGAGCGCCACGACCAGAGATCCGCCGGCGAGAAACACGAGCGAGGCGTTGGAGACGGTCGGCAGGTCCGGGTCGCGAGGCACCGGGCCAGGGGCGTGCGCATCGTGCTCCTCGTGCGCTGCCTCGCCCCCGCCGCCCGCGCCGTGCTGCGCGCCCACCTTCTCGTTGAAGGCGGCGAAGAAGTCCTTCGAGATCTTCTTCGCTGCGGCGTCCACCAGGCGCGAGCCGATCTGCGCCAGCTTGCCGCCGACGTTCGCCTTGACGTCGTAGCTGAGCAGCGTGCCCTCGCCGTCGGGCGCGAGCCGCACCTGCGCCGAACCCTTGCCGAAGCCGGCGGCGCCGCCCTGGCCCTCGAAGGCGATGGCGTAGGAATTCGGCGGCTGCAGGTCCGAGAGCGCCAGCTTGCCCTTGAACTTGGCGCTGACCGGTCCGATGCGCGCCACCATCAGCACCTGGAACTCGTTCTCCGCCACGCGCTCGATGGAATCGCAGCCTGGCACGCAGGCCTTGAGCATCTCGGGGTTGTTCAGCGCCGCCCAGGTTGCGGCCTGTGTCGCCGGGATGCGCTCCTCGCCGCTCATTTCCATGCGCTTGCCTCCATGGGTCTGGCCAGCGGCCGGCTCAGAGTGTGCGCCAGCTCGACCAGGCTTTTCAGATTATGCACCGGCAGAAACAAATCTACATGCGGCAGCATCGCGCGCACGCCGGCAGGCTTGGCCTCGAAGCGCTCGTAGCGCAGCAGCGGATTGAGCCACACCAGGTAGCGGCTGGACATGGCGAGGCGCTCCATCTCCTCGGCCAGGCCTTCGCCGGCCTCGCGGTCGAGGCCGTCCGACACCAGCAGCACGCAGGCGTTCTGCCCGAGGACGCGCCGCGCCCAGCGCCAGTTGAATTCGCGCAGGCAGACACCGATGCGCGTGCCGCCCGACCAGTCCTTGATGGCGTCGGCGACGCGCGCCATGGCGACGTCGACGTCGCGATGGCGCAGCTGGCGCGTGACGTTGGTGAGGCGCGTGCCGAAGACGAAGGTGTGCACGCGGTCGCGGTCGTTGGTGATGGCGTGCAGGAAGTGCAGGAACATGCGCGCGTACGGGTTCATCGAGCCGGAGATGTCGCACAGCACCACCAGCGGCGGATGCACCACGATCGGGCGCGCGCGCACCAGCGGGATGATGTCGCCGCCTTCGCGCAGGGACTCGCGCAGCGTGGCGCGCAGGTGCACCCGCGCGCCGCGCCGGTGCGGCGCCTGGCGGCGCGTGCGCACCATCGGCAGCGGCAGGCGCAGCTCGCGCATCATCTTCTTCGCCTCGGCGAGCTCCGCCGCGGACATGGTGTCGAAATCCATGCGCTGCAGCATCTCGCGCGAGGAGAAGGTGAGCCGCGCATCGAGCTCGATCTTCTGCTCTTCGCGCTCTTGCTCGGGCTTGGGCTTGCCGAAGAGCGCGTCGGTGAGGCGCTGGCTCTGCTGCTCCTCGGGCTTGGGCGTGCGCCCCTCGGTCTTGGGCAGCAGCAGCTGCATCATCTTCTCGGTGAGCTTCGGGTCGCGCCAGAAGAGCCGAAATGCCTGGTCGAAGATCGGCCGCTGCTCCTCGCGCGAGAGCAGCACCGACGACATGGTCCAGTACCAGTCCTCCCGGCGCTCGGTGCCTGCAATCTGCAGCGCGCGCACCGTGTCGATGACGCGGTCCGGGCCGACGCGCATTCCCGCGCCGCGCAGCAGCCGCGCGAAGTGCATCACGTTCTCCGCGAGCTTGCCGCGCGCCGCCTGCAGCTCGAGCGGCGGCGGCATCTAGGCCGCGGCTGCGGCGCTCTTCGCCTCGCCGACCAGGCGCGCAGCTTCTTCGCCGGAGATCTTCTCGATATCGTCCTGGTACTTGAGGAGCACGCCGAGGGTGTTGTTCACGGTCTCGGGATCGAGGGCGATGCGATCGAGCGCCGTGAGACAGTTGGCCCAGTCGATGGTCTCCGCGACCCCGGGCAGCTTGAACAGGTCCACGCCGCGCAGGCGCTGCACGAACGCCACCACCTCGCGCGACAGCGCGGCCGAGGCGTTGGGCGCCTTTTTCTTCAGGATCTCGAGCTCGCGCCGCGCGTCCGGGTAGTCCACCCAGTGGTAGAAGCAGCGGCGCTTCACCGCGTCGTGGATCTCGCGCGTGCGGTTGGAGGTGATGACGACGATCGGCGGCTCGGCGGCGCGCAGGGTGCCGATCTCGGGCACGGAGATCTGCCAGTCGGAGAGCACTTCGAGCAGGTAGGCCTCGAAAGGCTCGTCGGTGCGGTCGAGCTCGTCGATCAGCAGCACCGGCGCGGCGCCCTTCTTGCCTTCCAGCGCCAGCGCCAGCGGCCGCTTGATGAGAAAGCGCGCATCGAAGATGTCGTGCGACATCTTGTCGCGCGATTTCTCGCCCGCGGCCTCGGCGAGGCGGATCTCGATCATCTGCCGCGGGTAGTTCCATTCGTAGGCCGCCTGGGCGATGTCCAGGCCCTCGTAGCACTGCAGGCGGATGAGCTCGCGGCCGAGCGCCTGCGCCACCACCTTGGCGATCTCGGTCTTGCCGGTGCCGGCCTCGCCCTCGAGAAACAGCGGCCGCTGCAGGGCGAGCGACAGGAAAAGCGCGGTGGCGAGGCTGCGGTCGGCGACGTAGTCGGCGGAAGCGAGCAGCTTCTGGGTGTCGTCGATGGACTTCGGCGGCTGCATGCACCGATTCTAAGAGGAAAACGGCCCGCCGCAGCGGGCCATTCGCAGGGCGCCTCGCGAGGCTGCGCTACTTCAGCGCCGCCGCGACCGCGCGCTTGGCCATCACCGTGATGAGATGCGCGCGGTATTCGGCCGAGGCGTGCAGGTCGCTGTTCAGGCCGTCGGCCTTCACCTTGAGGTTGGCCACCGACTCGGGGGCGAACTTGGCGGCGAGCGCCTTCTCCATTTCCGCCAGGCGCAGCGCGCACGGTCCCGCCCCGGTCACCGCAACGCGCACGCCGTTGCCCGTGTCCGCGACGAATACGCCGACGATGGCGAAGCGCGAGGCCGGGTTCTTGAATTTCATGTACGCGGCACGCTTCGGGATCGGAAAGCTGACCGAGGTGATGATCTCGCCGGGCTTGAGCGCCGTTTCGTACAGGCCCTTGAAGAACTTGTCGGCTGCGTGCGTGCCCTTGGTGGTGGTGATGGTGGCGTTGAGCGCGAGCACCGCCGCCGGGTAGTCGGCCGCCGGGTCGCTGTTGGCGAGCGCGCCGCCGAGCGTGCCCATGTTCCTCACCTGGCGGTCGCCGATCACGGCGGCGAGCGCGGCGAGCGCGGGGATCGCCTTCTTCACGTCGGTCGAGCCCGCCACTTCGGCGTGGCGCGCCATCGCGCCGACCGTCACGGCCTTCGCGTCGACCTTGATGCCGGCCAGGTCCTTGATCATGCCGAGGTCGATGATGTCGGTGGGCGCGGCAAGGCGCAGCTTCATCGCCTGCACCAGCGACTGGCCGCCGGCGAGGACTTTCGCGTCCGCGCTCTTGGCCGCGAGCGCCGCGGCGTCGTTCACGTTCATTGGGCGGTGGTAGTTGAATGCGTGCATGGGGGTTTCCTTAAGCCGCTTTCTTCTGATTGAGGGTGCGCCACACGTTCTGCGGCGTCGCCGGCATGGCGATGTCCTTCACGCCGAGCGCGTCGGTGATGGCGTTGATCAGCGCCGCAGGGGCGCCGATCGCGCCCGCCTCGCCGCAGCCCTTCACGCCGAGCGGGTTGTGCGTGCACGGCGTCTCGCGCGTGTCCACCTGAAAGTTGGGCACGTCGTCGGCGCGCGGGATGCAGTAGTCCATGAACGAGCCGGTGACCAGCTGCCCGGTCGAGTCGTACTTCGCGCCTTCGGTCAGCGCCTGGCCGATGCCCTGCGTGAGCCCGCCATGCACCTGGCCTTCGACGATCATCGGGTTGATGATCTTGCCGAAGTCGTCGACCGCGGTCCAGCGATCGATCTTCACCACGCCGGTCTCGGGATCCACCTCGACTTCGCACACGTAGGTGCCGGCGGGGAAGGTGAAGTTGGCGGGATCGTAGAAGGCGTTCTCGTTCAGCCCCGGCTCGAGCTTGTCGTGCGGGTAGTTGTGCGGCACGTAGGCCGCGAACGCCACCTCGCCGAACATCTTCTGCTTGTCGGTGCCCGAGACCTTGAACACGCCGTTGGCATACTCGATATCGCCCTCGGCGGCCTCCAGCAGGTGCGCGGCGATCTTCTTGCCCTTGGCGATGATCTTGTCGAGCGCCTTGACGATCGCGGTGCCGCCCACCGCGATCGAGCGCGAGCCGTAGGTGCCCATGCCGAAGAGGATCTTGGAGGTGTCGCCGTGCACGATGTCGACGTTCTCGATCGGCATGCCGAGGCGGTCGGCGACCACCTGCGCGAAGGTTGTCTCATGGCCCTGGCCGTGCGAATGCGAGCCGGTGAACACCGTGACCGAGCCGGTCGGGTGCACGCGCACTTCTCCCGCCTCGAACAGGCCGGCGCGCGCACCGAGCGATCCCGCCACCGCCGAAGGCGCGATGCCGCAGGCCTCGATGTAGGCCGCGTAGCCCATGCCGCGCAGCTTGCCCTTGGCCTCGGACGCTTTCTTGCGCGCCGGGTAGCCCGCGACATCGCCGAGCTTTTGCGCCGCGTCCATCGTCGCATCGTAATCGCCGATGTCGTATTGCAGCGCCACCGGCGTCTGGTAGGGGAAGGTGCGGATGAAGTTCTTGCGGCGGATTTCCGCCGGGTCCATCTTCATCTCGCGCGCCGCGGTCTCCACCAGGCGCTCGACGACGTAGGTCGCTTCCGGCCGGCCGGCGCCGCGATAGGCGTCCACCGGCGCGGTGTTGGTGAACACCGCCGTCACTTCGCAGTGGATGAGCGGCGTGGTGTACTGCCCGGCGAGCAGCGTGGCGTACAGGATGGTCGGCACGCAGGAGGCGAAGGTGGACAGGTAGGCGCCGACGTTGGCCGTGGTTTTCACGCGCATGGCGAGGAACTTGCCGTCCTTGTCCAGCGCCAGCTCTGCGATCGTGTGGTGGTCGCGCCCGTGCGCGTCCGACACGTAGGACTCGGAACGGTCCGCGGTCCACTTCACCGGCCGGTTGACCTGCTTGGCGGCCCAAGTGACGACCACGTCCTCGGCGTAGAGGTAGATCTTGGAGCCGAAGCCGCCGCCGACGTCGCCGGCCACCACGCGCACCTTGTGCTCGGGCAGCCCCATGACGAAAGCGGTCATCAGCAGGCGCTCGACGTGCGGGTTCTGGCTCGCCACGTACAGCGTGTAGCTGTCGTCGGCGCGGCTGTAGGAGCCGTTGGCCGCGCGCGGCTCGATCGCGTTCGGGATCAGGCGGTTGTTGACGAAATCGAGCTTGGTGACGTGCGCCGCCTTGGCGAAGGCCGCGTCCACCGCCGCCTTGTCGCCCAGCGCCCACACGTAGCAGGTGTTGTCCGGCGCGATCTCGTGCAGTTGCGGCGCGCCCTTGGCGCGCGCGAGGCGGCCGTCGGCCACCGCGGGCAGCACTTCGTAATCCACTTGCACCAGCTCGGCCGCGTCGCGTGCCTGGTCCTGCGTTTCGGCGATGACCACGGCGACCTGGTCGCCGACGTAGCGCACCTTGCCCTGCGCGAGCACGGGGTGCGGCGGCTCCTTCATCGGCTGGCCGTTGACGTCGGTGATCAGCCAGCCGCAGGGCAGGCCGCCGAGCTTTGCCGCGGCGATGTCCTCGCCCGTGTACACGGCGAGCACGCCCGGCGCCGCCTTCGCTTTGGCCGCGTTCACCGACTTGATCTTCGCGTGCCCGTGCGGCGAGCGCACGAACGCGGCGTGGGTCTGGTGCGGCAGCGTGACGTCGTCGGTGTACTGGCCGGCGCCAGTGAGAAAGCGGTAGTCCTCTTTGCGCTCGACGCGAGCGCCGATCAGTGGTGCACCCATGGGGAGCTCCTTTTTACTTGCCCGCCGCCATGGACTTGGACCCGGCGACGATGGACTTGACGATGTTGTGGTAGCCGGTGCAGCGGCACAGGTTGCCCTCGAGCGCCTCGCGCACGTCCTGCTCGCTCGCATTCGGATGGCGCTTGGCGAAATCGACCGCGTTCATCACCATGCCCGGGGTGCAGAAGCCGCACTGCAGGCCATGGTGCTCCTTGAACGCCGCCTGCATCGGGTGCAGCGTGCCGTCGGCCCTGGCCAGGCCCTCGATGGTCATGATGTCCGCGCCTTCGGCCTGCATGACGAGCATCGAGCAGGCTTTCACCGCCTTGCCGTTCATGCTCACCGTGCAGGCGCCGCACTGCGCCGTGTCGCAGCCGACGTGCGTGCCCGTGAGGCGCAGCTCCTCGCGGATGAAGGTGACGAGGAGCGTACGCGCCTCGACCTCCGCGGAGACGGCCTTGCCGTTGACCTTCATGGATACCTTGACTGCCATTCGGCCTCCTTGGATTTCGCTGATGCGATTCGGGCGGGACGGCAATCCTAGCCAAGCGCGCCGCACGGATCAATGTTGCGCCGCAATAGTTTCGCGGGAGTAAGATTCGCCCCATGGACTCCGTCGACATCGAAGTGCTGCGCAGCGCCGAAGCGTGGCGCAAAGCCGGGCACCGCGTCACGCTCGGCACCATCGTCAAGACCTGGGGCTCGGCCCCGCGCCCGGTGGGCGCCCTGGTGGCGGTGCGCGACGACGGCCAGGTGGTCGGCTCGGTATCGGGCGGCTGCGTCGAGGACGACCTGATCGAGAAGGTACGCGCCAAGTCGCTGGCGAAGGATGCGCCGCAGCTCGTCACCTACGGCGTCACCAACGAGGAGGCGACACGCTGGGGCCTGCCCTGCGGCGGCACGCTGCAGGTGGTGCTCGAACCCCTCGGCGAGTCGAGCGGCGTCGCCGAGCTGCTGGACACCATTTCGAAGCAGCAGCTGGTGAAGCGCCGCCTCGACATGAAGACCGGCCGCGCCACCCTCGAGCCCGGCCAGTGGCAGGACGCGCTCGAGTTCGACGGCCAGACGCTCGCTACGGTGCATGGGCCGCGCTGGCGCCTGATCCTGATCGGCGCCGGGCAGCTCACGCAGTACCTCGCGGAAATGGCGCGCATGCTCGACTACCACGTGAGCGTGATCGAGCCGCGCGAGGAGTACGCGAGCGGCTGGAACGTCGCCGGCATCGCGCTCGAGCGGCGCATGCCCGACGATGTCATCGCCGCACTCAACCTCGACGGCCACAGCGCGGTGGTGGCGCTCACGCACGATCCCAAGATCGACGACCTGGCGCTGATGGAAGCGCTGAAGTCGGCGGCGTTCTATGTCGGCGCCATCGGCTCGAAGAAGAACAACGACGCGCGGCGCAAGCGCCTGCTGGAGTTCGACCTCTCGGCGGCCGAGATCGCGCGCCTGCGCGGCCCGGTGGGCCTGTACATCGGCTCGAAGACGCCGCCCGAGATCGCGGTGGCGATCATCGCCGAGATGACCGCGGTGCGCCACGGCGTCGCCGAGCCGAGCTGGGCGGCGAAAAAGGACGCGCGCTTCGATCCTTCAGCGTGTGAGGTCAAGACTTGAAGTTCGTCGGCCTGCTCCTCGCAGCAGGCTCCGCAACGCGCTTCGGTTCCGACAAGCTGCAGCACCCGCTGCCGCATGGCGTGGTGATCGCCGTGCAGTCGGCGCGCCACCTGCTGAAGGAAATCCCGCGCGTCGTCGCCGCGGTGCGGCCGGACAATAAGGACATTGCGCGCGCCCTCGAGGCCGAGGGCTGCGAGGTCGTGGTGTGCGCGCGCGCCGCCGAGGGCATGGGCGCGAGCCTCGCCTGCGCCGCGCGCGCCGCGGGCGAGGCGGACGGCTACCTGGTGGCGCTCGCCGACATGCCGTTCGTGCGTCCGAGCACCATCGCCGCGGTGCGCGATGCGCTCGAGCGCGGCGCGCTGCTCGCGGCGCCGTTCTGGCGCGCGCGCCGCGGCCATCCGGTCGGTTTCGCCGGGCGCCTGCGCGGTGCGCTCGAAGCATCGAGCGGCGACG
>JAOUGZ010000618.1 GCA_029865405.1 Betaproteobacteria bacterium | reverse complement strand
GCGAGGATGCCGAACCAGACCTTGAGGTCCTCCATGCTCATGCCGAAATCCATGACCGAGATCACCGGCCAGAAGAACGGTATCGCCAGCAGGATCATGGACAGGCTGTCCATCAGGCAGCCGAGCAAGATCAGCGCAACCAGCAGCAGCGCGAGCACCTCGAGCGGCGCGAGTCCCGAGGTGGCCATCATTTCCGCTGCCGCCTGCGGCACGCCGCCGCGCGCCATGAAGATGTTCAGGATCTGCGCGCCAAACAGGATCAGGTAGATCATGCCTGCGGTCTTTGCGGTCTCGAGCAGCGCCTGCCTGAACTGCGCCCAGCGCACGAGGCCCCGCATCACGCCGTACGCGGTCACCATGAACACGCCCACTGCGGCCGCCGGGGTCGGATTGAAGAAGCCGAAGTAGATGCCGCCTATCACGACGCCGAAGATGCCCACCACCGGCGCGACATTGACCGTGGCGTCGATAAACTCGCGCCGCGGCACGCGGTCCCCCGGCGGCCCCGAGTCGGGCTTCACCCTCACGTAGATCGCGATGGTGAGCAGGAAGAAGAGCACTGCGATCAATCCCGGCACGAAAGCGGCAACGAACATGGTGACGATGCTCGCCTCGACGACGATGGCATACACCACCAGCACCACCGAGGGTGGGATGAGGATGCCGAGCACGCCGCCCGCGGCGAGCGTGCCGGTGGCGAGTTCCGGGCCATAGTTGTAGCGGCGCAGCTCGGGCAGCGCCACCTGGCCCATGGTCGAAGCGGTGGCAAGCGAAGAACCGCACACCGCGCCGAACCCGGCGCAAGCGGCGATCGCCGACATCGCCACGCCGCCGCGCATCCAACCCAGCCACGCATTGGCGGCGCGGAACAAATCGCGCGACAGCCCCGCCTGCGAGGCGATGTTGCCCATGAGGACGAACATGGGCAGCACCGAGAGGTCGTAGATGGAGAACTGCGAGTAGGCAAGGTTCTTGAGCTGCGCGAGGAAGATGCGCGGGTCGGTGAGGATCATCGTCCCTACCCCGCCCACCAGGATCATGGCGTAGGCGATCGGCAGGCGGATCGCGATCAGCGCGACCAGCGCGACGAGCCCGAGCAGCCCGAGCAGCAGGCTGGAGTCCATGCCCGCGGCTCAGGCCCCGCGGCGCCAGGCGCCGAACGCGTCGCGCATCGACACGAGCGCCGCCGCCGCGACCAGCGCCAGCGACGCGAGCGCCGGCGGATAGGCGTACCAAATTGGAACGCGCAGGATGGTGGTCGTCTCTACGTACTGGCGGTAGTCGAGCAGCCCGTAGTACATGCGCCACAGGAGCAGCAGGCTGAAGCCGAGCGCCACCCCGGCGGCGAGCCATTCCAGCAGCGCGACGGTACGCGGCCCGGCGCGCGCCGTGAAAAGATCGGCGGTAACGTTGGCGCCGGTGATCTGGCAATAAGGCAGGAACATGAACACCGAGACGGCCACCAGCATCTCGACCATCTCGAAATCCCCGGGCAGCGGCTTGCCGAAGAGCCAAGCGCTGGCCGCGCTCCAGGTGCTCATGAGCGCGATGCCGGCAAGCACCAAGCCGCCCAGCAGCGCCCAGACCTCGATGACGCGGCGCAGGAGCCGGACCGGCTCCCACGCCGCGCGCGCACCGCGCGCCATCGCGCCGCGTTACTTCGAGTACTTCGCGATCATCTCCCGGGCGGTCTTCACCAGGGCCTGTCCGTCGATGCCCTTGTCCTTAACTTCCCCGATCCAGCGCTGCACCACAGGCTCGAGCTTCTCGCGGAAGGCGGCGAGCTCCGCTTCGGTGAGCTGGATGTGCTTGTTGCCGTTCTTGACCGCCAGGCCGATGCCATAGTCCTCGGACTTGGTCCAGATCTCGCCCACCTCGCGCACCCAGGCTTCGCCGGAGTTCGCCGTGAACGCGCGCTGCACGTCGGCGGGGAGCTTGTCCCAGCGTGCCTGGTTCATGGACACCTGGAAGGTCGTCGTGCCGAAGCGCACGCGGTTCGGGCCCTCGATCTGGAACTTGGTGACGTCCTGGATCTTGAGCGGCGGGATGATCTCCCACGGAATGAATGCGCCATCCACCACTTTCTTCGACAGCGCCTGCGGCAGATCGGGAACCGGCATGCCCACGGGCGCCGCGCCCAGCGCCTCGATGATCCAGGCGCCGGTGCGAGTCGGGATGCGCATCTTCAGGCCCGCCAGGTCGGCGGGCTTGCGCACTTCCTTGTCCACCGTGTGAATGGCCTGGCCCGCGTGCACGTGCAGAAACAGAGGGTGCACGCCCGTGTACTCGACCTTCAGGTGCTGGTCGTACATGGCGCGCATGGCGAGGTTGGTGGCTACGGCGCTATTCGTATGCACGAACGGCAGCTCGAATACCTCGGAGCGCGGGAAAAGGCCGGCCGTGTAGCCGTTCACGGTCCATACGATGTCGACGACGCCGTCGCGCGCCTGATTGATGAGCTGCGGCGGCTTGCCACCGAGCGACATC
>JAOUGZ010000094.1 GCA_029865405.1 Betaproteobacteria bacterium | reverse complement strand
TACCCCGATACCGACCCGAAGACCGTGCGCTTCACCGACCTGTATCAATGGGTGCTGCAGCTGCCGGAGTTCGACGACGACCCGAAGCGCTGCGGCGAGAAGATCCTGGAAGGCATCCAGATGGCCTGGATCGAAGAGGCGGCGTGAGCCAGCTGGGCGAGCGCCTGGCGCGCGCGTTCGCCGGCCGCAACGTCCTCGAGCTGCGCGGCGGCGACGGCCAGTGGACGCCGGAGTTTGCCGAACACGCCGCGCAGGTCACGACGCTCGAGCTCGGAGACGACGATCTCTCGCTGCCCGACCTGGGCCGGCGGCACGACGCCCTGTTTGCGGCCTCGTGGTGGTCGCAATTGCCGCCCGAGCGCCTGGATGCTTTTCTGCAGCAGGCGGTCGCCGCGGTGGCGCCGGGCGCGCTGATGGCGTTTGTAGACGCGCGGGGCGGCAGTGCGCCGACGCCAAGCGAGCTGATCCGCCGTGCGTCACGCTGCGGCTGGGGCGCGAACGTCGAGCTGCTGCCGGATCACTGGCTGCTGACCTGGTGGGCGCCGCGCTGAACGCGCGGGCCGCGGCAGGCTACTGCTTTGAGCGGTACTTCCCCCAGAGCTCGTCCAGGCGCGCGTAGCGCCCGCAGCCGGTGACGTAGAAGCGGTAACGCGCCGGATTCTTCTTGTAGTAGTCCTGGTGGTTCTCCTCGGCGGGCCAGAACTCGCCCGCCGCCTCGATCGGCGTCACGATCGCATCCTTGAAGGGCTTGTCCCGTTCCCAGCGCGCCTTGGACGATTCGGCAAGGCGCTGCTGCGTCGCGTCGTGAAAGAAGATGCCCGGCCGGTACTGCGAGCCGTGGTCGCAGAACTGCCGATCGATCACCGTGGGGTCGTGGTTCACCCAGAACGCGTCGAGCAGCTTCTCGTAGCTCACCTTCTTCGGGTCGTAGGTGACCTGCAGCACTTCGGTGTGCCCGGTGCGGCCGGTCGACACGAGCAGGTAACTGGGGTTCTTGATGTGCCCGCCCATGTAGCCGGAGACCGTGGACACCACGCCCGGCACCTTGTCGAAGGCTTCCTCGGTGCACCAGAAGCAGCCCGCGGCGAACGTCGCCTTGGCGAGGTCCTGCGCCTGCGCGGGCGCGGCGAGCAGCAGGGCGAGCAGCAGCGGTATCGAGCGCATCATGGCGTCATGGCCTCCTGCCCGGTTCGTCGCGCGGGGGCGCGATTCCTTACTCGACCTTGGCCTGGGTGCGCAGCTCGCGCACCAGCTCCTCGACCTTTTGCCGCACGAGGCGCTGCTGGATCTGCGGCCGCACCTGCGTGAGCGGCGGGAAATCCACCGCCCGCGTGTCGTCGAGCTGGATGACGTGGTAGCCAAAGCGCGTGCGCACTGGCGCGGCGCTGAACTTGCCCTTTTCCAGCGCCACCATGGCGTCGGCGAAGGGCTTCTCCAGCGTCGAGGGCACCTTCCAGTCGAGATCGCCGCCCAGCTCGCGCGTGCCCTCGTCCTTCGAGGACTTCTTCGCCAGCTCGTCGAACTTGCCGCCCTTCTGCAGCTCGGCGATGACGCGCTTCGCCTCCTCCTCGGTCTCCACCAGGATGTGGCGCGCCTTGTACTCGCTGGCGCCGGTCTGCTCGCGCACGCGATCGTATTCCTTCTTCACATCGGCGTCGGTCACGGCATGCTCGCGCAGATAGTCGCTCAGGTAGGCGCCGACCAGCACCTCCTGGCGCGTCACCTCGAGCTGCGTCTGCACGTCGCGCTTCTTCGCCGTGCCGGCGCGCACCGCCGCCTGCGACACCAGCTCTCGATTGATGAGGTCCTCGCGCACCGCGGCGCGCGTCTGCTCGTTGTCGGGGGCGCCGCGCTGCATCTGCTGGCGCAGGATGTGCTCGAGGCGCGCCTGCGGGATGGCGGTACCGTTCACCGTGGCGACGGGTCCCGCTGCGGGCGGTTTGGTGGCGGGCTTCGCGGGCGCCTGCTGCGCCAGCGCCGGGAGCGCGAGGCTTGCGGCCACCGCGAAAGCGAGAACACGTGATGTCATGGAAAGCCTTTCGGAAAGAAACATGGTGTCGTGCGCTATTATGCGCCCGCGCCGGGCTCGCCCGGCGCGCGCGCCTGGATCGCGAGGGCGTGGATCGGATGCTGCATGAGCGCGCCGAGCGCCTGGTAGACGAGGCGGTGGCGCGCGACGGTGGATTGACCGGCGAAGGCGCGCGCGACGATGGTGAGCCGCCAGTGCGTGCCGCCGCCGGGCGCATAGCCGGCATGGCCGCGGTGGCGCTCGCTTTCGTCCTCGAGCTCGAGGACCTCGGGCTCGAGCACGGCGAGGCGCGCGCGAATCGCCGCTTCGGTGCTCACTTGCCGGCCTCCGACTGGTCCATGTACTTGTACAGGACGAGGATCTGCGCGGCGATGAACGCGAACATGAGCCCGGTCAGGCCCCAGAGCTTGAACTGCACCCAGAAGCCGAGGCTGAAGTTCTGCGCAATGTAGAGATTGAGCACGCCCATGACGACGAAGAACAGGATCCACGCCACGTTCAGGTGGTTCCAGACGCGGGTGGGCGCGGTGAACCCTTTTTCCATCATCAGGCGCACGAGGTTCTTCTTGGCGACGTAGGGCGCCAGCGCGAGGACGGCGGCGAAAAGCCAGTACAGCACCGTCGGCTTCCACTTGATGAAGCGCTCGTCCTGCAGGAACAGGGTGAGCCCTCCCAGGATCAGGATCAGCACCGTGGACACGAGCAGCATGCGCTCCACTCGCCGGAAGCGAAACCAGACGTAGGCCACCTGCGCGATCGCGGCGGGGATGATCACCGCCGTCGCGATGTAGATGCTGTCGGTCCACACGTAGGTGGCGACGAACAGGATGACCGGGAACAGGTCGAATAGGAACTTCATGCGGGGCGGCGCATTCTACCAGTGGCCGATGTCGCCGAGCGCCACGACGCGGGCCCGGCCCACCATGGCGGCGAGCGGCGCGAGCTCGGCCGGCGATTCGCCCACGGCGAGCGCAACGTGCGTGGCGTCGGCAAGCGGCTGGCCCAGCGTCGCGTCCACCGGCTGCCAACCTGCGCCCTCGATCCACACGTCGTTCCACGTGTGATAGAGGAAGCCGCCGTGCTCGGCCACGTACACGAGACCGTTGACGACGCGCGTCGGCAGCGCGAGCGCGCGCGCGAGCGCGGCGAACAGGTAGGCGTGTCCCTGGCATTCGGCGCGCCGCTCGCGCAGCACGTCGGTGGCCGAGAATGCGTCCACCGCCTCCTTGGCGATGTTGGCGTCGATCCAGGCGAGCAGCCGCTCGATCTTCGCCGGCGCGCCGGCGGCGTCGCCGGCGACGGACTGCGCGAGCTCGATGAAGCGCCGCTCGTTGCTCGGCGCGGCGAGGCTCGGGCGCAGGTAGCGCGCCGCCTGATGTGCCTCGCCGGCGTCAGCTGGCGCGCGCCGGTCGATGCGGCACTCGAGCCGCGTGCCGTCGCGCGCGCAGCGCTGGCCGGGCGCGTCGGGGACCGCGAGCGCGTGCGGCACGCCTTCCAGCGCGATGCGCAGCGCGGCGGCGCGGCGCGGCGCCGGCACGGGCGCCGAGCGCAGCAGGCTGAAGGCCAGGAGGGATTCGTCCTTGTTGAGGCTGGCCTCGACCAGGTAGGCGCGCGCCCGCGCCGCGTCCTCGAGCGACGAGATCATCGTCCCGTGGAGCGCGGTCTCGAGCAGCGGCTGCGCCTTCGCGTCGTACCAGGTTTCGCTCTCCAGCCCGAGGAGCGTGGTGGCGACGCGCAACGCGGCGCCCTCGAAGAGCGGGCTGCGCTCGTAGGCGAGCGCGCGCAGCTCCGCGTCCGCCAGCGATTGCGATTCGCCGACAAACACCGTGGCGCGCGCGGTCTCGCCGACGCGCAATCCGCGCCGCGCCGGCAGCAGCGCGAGCGCACTCGCCGGCACCGCCGGCTCGCGCAACCGCAGGCGCTGCTCGCCGCGCACGCCGGCGCTTTCGGTGCGCACGACGAGCACGTCGCCGGCGCGCTCGCCTTCGACGTGCAGCCGGCTGCCGTCCAGGTAATACTCGTACCGAAAGCGCTGCAGCGTGAGGTCGTCGTGCACCTCGTCCAGCGCGCGCAGGCTGACGCGCTTGTCGACGCCCAGGAACCGCAGGCGCAGGGCCGACTCCGATTCGATCTCCCAGCGGCCTTGCACGGCCGCCGGGCGCAGCGCGAGGCGCGCGAATCCGATCTTGCGCCCCTGGAACACGATGCCGGTCCAGATCTCCTGCCACGGCCAGTCGGCCAGCGCGCGCGCCTCAGCCGGGGGCGGCGGGCCGGCCTCGCGGAACCAGGGGCCGCTGCTGGCACACCCGGCGAGCAGGGCGAGCGCCAGCGCCGCCCCGAGGCGCCTCATTTCCAGCCGCCCACCGCCTTTTGCGCGGCGTCGTTCAGCGGCCGGATGAGCAATCCGGTCGCCGACACGCTCACCACGTACTGCGCGCCGTCGGCCATCGGCACGTACGCGGCGCTGCCGTAGAGCGCATCGGCGAGCGGCATGTAGCGGTGGTACTTCTTCAGCAGGCCCCAGAAATCGACGCCGGCTTCCACCGACAGCGCGTGCACGCTGCGCGGCGCCTTGCGCTCCTGGTCGTTGTCGGCGTAGCGGCCGGCGATGCGCTCGAACCGGTACACGGTGTCGAAGCCGAGCAGGCTGCCCAGGCCGCGCCATTTCAGCACGCGCGCGTCGATCTGCCACTCGTCGCCGCGCAGCTCGAAGCGCTGTGACGGCTCGCCCGTGCGCACCAGCAGCAGCTCGTAGCGCTGCGGGCCGAGCGCACGCAGCACCGCGCGCGCGGCTTCCTGCTCATGCGTGAGCCGGGAGTACGTGTGCAGGCTCGCGGCGAGCATCGCGCCGCCGACGCCCAGCGCCGCCACCAGCGCGGCGCCCAGCAGGTAGACCGAGCCGCGGCGGAGCTGCCAGTCGCGCATGCGGCGCACGGCGGCGACGGCGAGCAGGAGCGAGAGGACGCCGCCGGTCGCGGCGATCGCCACGAGAAGGGTTTGCGGGCTCAGCGCGGAGATCCAGTCGGGCATGGTCTAGCGCAGTAGTCCCCGCGTGCGGTGCCAGTCGACGATCGCTTCGCGCGGGAATCCGCGGAAGCGCTTTTCGTGCGGGCCCTTGGGCACCGGCACCCAGCTTGCCTTCGAGTCGAGCAGGATGTGCTGGCGCTCCTTCGGCGCGGGCAGGCGCGTGTCGATCGCCGAGGCAAAAGGGTAGATCCACGCCGGCCAGCGCTTGTCCCACACCCACAGCGCGCTGCCGCAGCGCGGGCAGAAATGGCGCTCGCCGCCGCCGCGCGTGGCGCGGTAGACGCGCGTACGGCCGCGTTTCCTGAACGTGGCCGCGTTGCCCATGATGTTGATGGCGTAGCCGCCGCCGCCGGCGGTCTTGCGGCAGATCGAGCAGTAGCAGAGCAGGTACGGGTACGGCGTCTCCGAGGCGAGGGAGAAGCGCACGGCGCCGCAGTGGCAGGAGCCCTTGAGCTGCATGCGACTAATATACCGGGATACCGGGAACGTGACGGAGGACGACGTGTCACTGGTCACATTGATCGAATACGACGCGGCACCAGCCGAAGTGCGCGCGGTGTACGACGACATCATGAGAACGCGAGGCGTGGACTGGATCAACAACTTCTGGAAGGCGCTCGCCCACGATCCGGCGCAGCTGCGCCGCGTCTGGGAGCACGTCAAGCAGGTGATGGCGCCGGGCGCGCTCGACCCGCTGGTGAAGGAAATGGTCTACGTCGCGGTGAGCGCCACCAACGGCTGCGAGTACTGCACGTACTCGCACACCGCGTCGGCGCGCAAGCAGGGCATGAGCGAGGCGATGTTCATGGAATTGATGGCGGTGGTGGGTCTTGCGAACCAGACCAACCGGCTCGCCAACGGCCTGCGCGTGCCCGTGGATGCCCGCTTCAAGCCCTAGCGCGCACGCTTGCGCCAGGCCTCGAGCGCGATGAGCGCGCCCCCGGGTCCGGCGACCAGGATGTGCTCGCCGCGCGGCGTGGCGTAGAACGTGTTCCACAGCTGGTCGCCGCTGCGCGCCTCGATCGGCCAGTAGCAGCGCCCTTCGCGCTCGATCGGGGCGTCGAGCGACAGTACGTACTGCACGGCGGCGGTCTTGCGCGCAGCCAGCTCCCAGAGTTCGGTTTCCGGCAGATACTTCACCTTCAGCAGCGCACGGCGCAGCGACGTGCCGTCGCCGGGCACGTCGCACGCCTGCGCCGCGCAGGCGGCGGCAAGCAGCGCCGCCGCTACGCCTCCCTGGAGCGGTCCCACAGGTTCGGAATGCTGGCGTTGGCGTAGCCGGAGACGAAATTGCGCCGCGCGCCGCTTGCCGGGTCGTACGTGTGGCGGCGCACGGCGCCGATGTTGGCGCCATAGACATGGATGCTCACCGCGACCTCGCTGCCCTCGTTGGCGACGACGTGAATGTCGCCGATGCGCGGCGAGACGCGGTCCACCTCGCCCCGCCGGACCGGATGCCTGCCCGCGGGTTGGGCCTGCGCCGAGTACTCCTCGCATTGCTCCTCGCCGCGCATCACCCCCACCAGGCCCCATACCGTGTGGTCGTGGATGGGCGTGCGCTGGCCGGGCATCCAGACGAAGCTCACGACCGAGAAGCGCTCCATCGGATCGCAGTGCAGGAGGTACTGCCGGTAGCCCTCGGGAGACGGGCGCGCGTACTCCTCGGGCAGCCAGTCGTCCTGCGCGATCAGGACGCGCAACAGCTTTTCACCCTCGTCCAGCATGCGCTGCTCGTCCTCGCCGTGGCGCTCGGCCAGGCGCGTCATGTCGTGGATGAAACTGCGCAAGCGCGCGAGGTTGCTCATGCCTTAAGCTCCGCAGCCATGACCGCAATTCTATCGCCGCGCCTGGGCATTCCGCTGCTCATGCTGCTCGCCACGCTGTTTGCCTGCAACCATGTTGCCGCGCGCATCGCCTTCGACCACGGCGCGAGCGTGGCCGCGGCGGTCGCGGTGCGCTCCGGCGTCACGGCGCTGGTGATGGTGGCGCTGCTGCGGCTGCGGGGCATCTCCATGGCGCTGCCGCGCACGACGCTCGTGCGCGGGTTGGGGATCGGCGTGCTGGTGGCGGTGCAGAGCTATTGCCTTTACTCGGCGGTGGCGGTCATCCCGGTGGCGCTGGCGCTGCTAGCGTTCAACACGTTCCCGGTGCTTTTCGTGCTGCTGACCTGGGTCTCGGGGGGCGAACACCCGGGCCGGCGTGCGTTCGTCGCCATGCCGCTCGCGCTCTTCGGCCTGGTCCTGGCGCTGGACATCCTCGGCACCCTGGAGGCGATGGCCGGGCGCTGGGCCGAAATCGGCGTGGGGGTCGGCTGGGCGTTCGGCGCGGCCGCCTCGTTCGCGCTGGTGCTGTTCTTCACCACGCGCCACCTGAAGGACGTCGATGGGCGCGTCCGTACGCTGCTCACCATGGGCACGACGGCGGTGGTGATCGGACTGGGCGGCGCGGCCGCGGACACGCTCGCGCTGCCCGCCGATGCGACGGGCTGGATCGGTCTGGCGCTGCTGACGGCGCTCTATGGCACCGCCATCACCTCGATCTTCACGGTGGTGCCGCGGCTCGCGTCGCCGAGCAACACGGCGGCGCTCAATTTCGAGCCGATCGCCGCGCTGGGCCTGGGCTGGGCGGTCCTCGCGCAGACGGTCGAGCCGCGCCAGCTCGTCGGCGCGTTCATCGTCGTCGGCGCCGTCGTCCTGATCGGCGCCAAGAAGCACTAGGCCGCGAGCTTCACGTATTCGTAGTCCACTGGCAGGTTGTTGATGCCGCGCTCGGGCGGCGCCACCCAGCCGGCCATCTTGCCCGGCTCGACCACGCGCTGCATGAGCGAACGCACGAACGCCCGGTCTTCCGCGGAGGGGATCCATTCGTGCACGCGCTTGTCGTACTCCTCGCGCGAGATCATCTTACCCTCCGGCGTTACCGGTGCGTCGACCCAGGCGCCGATCGAGCGCCGAAAGTGCGGCGAGGGCAGCGCGAGCCGGAACGCATGGCCGGCGCGCTCGATGGCGCGGTTCCAGCGCTTCAGCCCGATCTCGCAGTCCCGGAGGTAGCTCTCGCGCATCACTTCGTTCAGCGCGTTCAGCATCGGAACGTCCTGCGTGCCTTTCGGCGTCTCGAGCTTGAACTGCGCCGCGCGCAGCACATGGTCCTCGTACTGCGTTTCGTCGGGCCGGCCCTTGAGGCCGTTGGCGAAGTTGGACGCCG
>JAOUGZ010000248.1 GCA_029865405.1 Betaproteobacteria bacterium | reverse complement strand
CGCTGCCCGGCGAGCCTGACCGTGATGGCGTGTGCGGTCATGCGCGAAGTCTAATCGCAATGCCGGCGCGTTGTCATCGGTCAGCCGCGTCCGCAAAGCGCTCGCGGATGCGCACCGTGCGTTCCAGGCCGTCGAGCGCCTCGAGCACCTTCAGCCGCAGATCCGGCTCCAGATCGCCGCGCAGGAAGCCTTGCACCGTGGCGAGCGCGCGGGCGTCCGTCTGGCCGGCAAGAAATGCGCCCAGCCAGTGCTCGACGAAGAAGATCTTGCTCCTGCGCCGGAGCTCGGGCAGCCGCGCCAGGGCCGTGCCGAGCAGGGGCGCGGTGTGCGCCGCGTGCTCCGGCGCGTTGAACGGTGCGAGCGCCTCCTCGATCCAGCTCTCGGGAAGCCCGGCGTCGCCGGCGAAGCGTCGCAGCATGGCGCGCTTGGCGTCGGCGTCGGCCAGCGCCGCCGACGCCGCGAAGGCGTAGCGGCGCGCGTTGTCGCCGCGCTCGGCGGCGATCGCTTCGGCGAGAAGCCGGGGACCGTCGGCGTCGGCGCGCATGAGCAGCCGCGCGATGAGGCGGAAACGGTCGCGCTCGCCGAGCGCGACGCCGGGCGCGGCGAGCGAGCCTTCGTGCAGGCGCTTCAGATCGGCGAGCGCCGCGTCCGTCCAGGCGAGCGCGACGAAGGCGCGCAGCATCAGCAGGCGCCGGCTCTCCGGCCCGTCGCCGAGCACGGCGCCAAGGAGCGTGCGCTCCAGGCGCGGGGCGAGCCGGTCGCGCTGCGCGTCCGACAGGTAGCGCCGGAAGGCGGCCTCCACGCGCGCGAGCAGCCCGGCGACGATCACGTCGTCGCCTTCCTCGGGGGCGAGCGCGAGCGCGAACTCGATGAACGCGGTGGGCGCGAGCTCGGCGTCGCGCACGCTTTCCCAGAGCGCTTCGACGAGCTGCGCGCGCAGCAGGCCGTCGGGCAGCGCGCGCGGCTCGGCGAGGAGCGCGTCGCGGCTCGCCGCGTCGAGGAGAAAGCGTCCATAGCCGAAATCCCCGGCATTGGGGTAGCGCCAGCGCACCACGCGCTGGCCGGCGGGCCCGGTGACCGCGGCGGCCGCACGCTCGAGCCTCACTTCGGAGGTGACCACGCTGCCGTCGGCCGTCGCCGCCGCGACGACGAGCTTCTGCGGCCATACGCCACCCTGGCCTTGCGCGTCCTCCTGCACGAGCTGCACGCCGGCGCCGGCCTCGCGCAGGGTGACGGTGGGCAGGCCGCGCCGTTGCACCCACGCCGCAGCCCAGGCCTGCAGGTCGCGCCTCTCCACCCGCTCGAAGGCGCGCACCAGGTCGCTCCAGTCGGCGGCGCCGTAGGCATGCCGCTGCAGGAAATCGCGCATCGCGCGCCGGAACACGTGCTCGCCGAGGTAGAACTCGGCCTGGCGCAGCACCGCGGGCCCCTTCGAGTACACGATCGAGCCGTAGGCGGACTTCGCCGCGGCGAGGTTGGCGAGGGGCTGCCGCAAGGCGGTGGTGCCCGCCGTGACGTCGGTACGGTAGGCGCCGGTCTTCAGCGCATGGAAGGCGCTCCAGGGTTCGAGCTCGGGCACGATCGCCGCAGCGGCCTTCGCCGCCATGAAATTGGCGAAGCCTTCCTTCAGCCACAGGTCGTCGAACCAGCGCATGGTGACCAGATTGCCGAACCACTGGTGCGACGCCTCGTGGAAGATGAGCTGCGCGCGCCGCAGCAGGTCGGGACGGCTGGGCGGATCGGGAAACACGATGGCTTGCTCGCGGAGGAAGGTGGCGCCCGCGTGCTCCATGCCGCCGTAGGCCAGCTCGGGCACGAGCACCAGGTCGTACTTGGCGAACGGAAAGCGCCGCCCGAACTCCGCCTCGAAGAAGGCGAGCGCCAGCCGGTTCAGGCGCAGCACCTCCTCGGCGTGCGCGCGGGCGCGCGCCAGCTGCGAGCGGCGCACGAACAGGCGCACCGGTTCGCCGTCCTGCGCCAGCGCCTCGAAGGGCCCGGCCGCGAAGGCGAACAGGTAGGTCGAGATCGGCTCGGTCTCGGCAAAGCGCGCGTGCCCGGGCGCTTCCTCGAGCGCCGGGGCGTTCGAGATGGCGCGCCAGGCGCGCGGCATGCGCAAGCGCAGCGCGAAGCGCGCCTTCAGGTCGGGCTGGTCGACGCAGGGGAATACGCTGCTCGCATCCGCCGGCACGAACAGCGAGTACACGTAGCTCGAGCCGTCCTCGCGGTCGCGATAGCGCGTCAGCGCGCGGCCCGCGACCGCGATCGGCGCCGCGAACTCGAGCTCGATGCGATTCACGCCGCGCACGAGGTCGGCGCGCGCGATCACCAGGTGCGCGCGCGCGTGGCGACCCCGCACGGGCTTGCCGTTCGCGCGCAGCGCGCGCGCCGGCGCGCCGCGCCAGTCGAGCACCAGGTCGACGCGCCGCGCCAGGGTAACGGTGATCTCGAGCCGGCCGGCGAGGCGTTGCGCGCGGCCGTCGATGCGCGCGTCGAGCGCGTAGCGCAGGTCGCGGTAATGCTGCGCGCGCCAGCGCGCGAGCTCCTGCGACACGCCGGGCTCGAGCCGGGGCGGCGACTGGCCGGACGCAGCGGGCAGGTGCGCGGCCAGCAGCAACAGTAGGGCGGCGCCGGCTCGCATGCAGCCAAGTATAGGGTGCGCTGTACCGGAACGGCCCGGCGCGCAGCCGCCCGCTCAGCGATCCAGGCGCGCGAAAAGAATCGGCGCGAGCGCGAGCAGCACCACGAGCCCCAGCGCCAGCACCGGCGCGCGCTTGGCGAGCAGCGCGAGCGGCGCGACGACGAACAGCGCCCCCAGCAGCCACGGCGGGCGCGGCAGCCTGCCGAGGTCGGCGCCGAGCTTGCGTTTCAGCCAGCGCGCGAGCCGGGTCGGCGCCGGGCCGGTGCGATGCCCGAGCGCCCGGGACAGGGATCGTTCCTCCAGCCACGAGAACAGCGCCAGGCTCAGCACGAACAGGCTGCCGATCAGCGCCAGGGGCGCGAGCAGCAGGCCGAGCAGCGCGGCCACGGCATTGGTGCCCAGGAACGCCACGATGGGCGCCAGGCCGCAGGCGACCGCCGTAGCGACGACCAGCAGGCCGATCGGCACCACCAGCCGCAGCCGGTCGGCGAGGTAGTCCCGGAAGGCGTCCAGCTCGCGGTAGCGTCGCACCAGGCCGGCGGCATCATCCAGCGGCCCGAGCAGCTGCTGGCCGAGCCATTGCGGCACCGATACCTGCGGTTGCGTCGTCGACATGCCCCGTCTCCTTCCGTGTCAGGGAATGCAATGGAGCATACGGAACTCGCCGGGGAAAGGGCGGGAATTAGTACGCACTTGCGGCCCCCTCCCTTAGACTTGCGGCCCATGAAGCCCAACCTGATCGTCATCCTGGTCGACGACTTGCGCTTCGACGAGTTCGGCGCCGGCGGCCACCCCTACATGAAGACCCCGCACATCGACCGCCTCGCCGCGGAGGGGTTGCTGTTCGAGCGCGCCTTCCACACCACGCCGATCTGCTCGCCGAACCGCGCCTCGATCGTCACCGGCCAGTACGCGAGCCGGCACGGCATCATCGACAACGTCGCGCGCGACGCCATGAGCCACCGCCTACCGAACTACCACCTTGCGCTGCAGAAGCTCGGCTACGAGACCGCGCATGTGGGCAAGTGGCACATGGGCAACGACGGCATGCCGCGTCCGGGCTACCATCACTGGGTGAGCTTCGACGGCCATGGCAGCCTGGTCGACCCGAAGCTGAACGTGAACGGCGCCTACGAGCAGCGCTCGGGCTACATGACCGATCTGCTCAACGCGGAAGCGTGCTCGTTCGTCGAGCGCCCGCGCACGAAACCCTTTGCGCTGTTCTTTGCGCACAAGGCCGTGCATCCGGATGCACACCAGGCGGCCGATGGCACCCTCGACATGAGCCGCTTCGGCGGCTACATCCCGGCCGCGCGCCATCGCGGCCTGTATGCAGACGGCGTGTTCCCGAAAAGGCCGAACATGCGGCCGGTGCGCGAGCTCGTGAAGCAAACGCCGGCCTGGGCCGAGGCGTTCGCGCTGAAGGGGTCCGAGCGTTCGCAGGCGCTGCTGGCGGCGATCCAGGCCGGCTCGCAGGAAGAGATCCGCCAGCGCGCGCGCATGATGGCCTCGGTCGACGAGGGCGTCGGCATGCTGCTCGAGTCGCTTGCGCGCCAGGAGAAGCTGGACGACACGCTGATCCTGTTTCTCGGCGACAACGGCTATTTCTTCGGCGAGCACGGCCTCGGGCCGGAACGGCGCTTCGCCTATGAGGAGGGCATCCGCTCGCCTTTCGTGCTGCGCTACCCGCGCAAGGCGAAGGCCGGTGCGCGCAACCACGACCTCGTCATCTGCCAGGACATCGCGCCGACGCTGATCGAGCTCGCCGGCGGCCGGCCCGGCGCGCAGGTGCAGGGCCGCTCGCTCGTGCCGCTGCTCGCCGGGCGGCGCAAGGGCTGGCGCAAGGCCTTCCTCGTCGAATACTGGGCCGAGCAGGCAATGCCGTGGCTGGTCGGCATGACCTACAAGGCGGTGCGCACCGACCGCTACAAGCTGATCCACTGGGTGAACCGGGGTGTCGCGGGCGAGCTCGACGAGCTCTACGACCTCGAGGCGGATCCGTGGGAGCTGAAGAACGTGGCGCGCAGCGCGCGCCATGCCGCCGTGCGCGCGCGGCTGCGGCGCGAGCTGCGCAAGCAGGTCGCCGACGCGGCCGGCCTGTAGTCAAGGGAACCAGGGAGGCTGACTTGGAATCGATCGATCGCCCCACCATCCAGCGCTCGGCCATCGACCTCGCCGAGGACGTGAAGCTGCGCGCGCCGCAAGGCGCAGCGGAGAAGCTCGCGCACTACGGCGGCGCCGAGGTGGCCGCCGCGCTGCTCAAGCTCTCGCCCGGCTTCACGCAGGACGTGCTGACCTACCTGCCGGCCGATACGCGCGAGCGCGCGCTGGCCGCGGCGCCACAGGAGATTGCGCGCCAGTGGCAGCGCAACGCGCTGTACGAGGAAGGCACCATCGGCCG
>JAOUGZ010000486.1 GCA_029865405.1 Betaproteobacteria bacterium | reverse complement strand
TGCCAGGCGCTCGCGGTGACGCTGCGCGGCATGACCATCGGCGAGCTCAAGCCGGGCTCGGAACGCGCGCTGATCAGCAAGGAGGCGTACCTGGGGCTGCTGAACGGCGCCGGCGTCGGCCTGGTGGCGGCGATCGGCATGTACGTCACGGCAAGCAGCCAGAATTCGGCGCATCCGTTCATGCTTGCCTTCGTCGTCTTCGCGGCCATGATCGGCTCGTGCGTGGCGAGCGGCCTCTCGGGCGCCATGGTGCCGCTGACGCTGAAGCGCCTCGGGTTCGACCCGGCCACCGCCTCCAGCATATTCCTCACCACCGCCACCGACGTGGTGAGCATGGGAATGCTTCTCGGCCTCGCGGCGCTGCTGGTCTGATTTTCCGCGCTGCGGAGCCTCCGTTTGCCGTTCCATGGTCTCGTGACTTTGCCGTGAGATTCATCCGGCAAAGTCACGAGATATATGAAGATCCAAACCCGCGCCGCCTTCCACCTCGGAAAATGGGAGCCTCCGTTTGCCGTTCCATGGTCTCGTGACTTTGCCGTGAGATTCATCCGGCAAAGTCACGAGATATATGAAGATCCAAACCCGCGCCGCCTTCCACCTCGGAAAATAGGGTCTGTCCCTATTTTTCGCTTTGGACTACCATCTTGACGGGCTGCTCGACCAAGGGAGGTCGACATGCAAGTCAAGGAAATCCTGCGCGTCAAAGGCAACCGGCTGTTGACGATCGAGCCGTCGGGTCGCGCGGCGGACGCCGTAAAGACCATGTCGGAGCAGAATCTGGGTTCGCTCATCGTGCTCGAGCACGAGCGCATGGTCGGGGTGCTGACGTTCCGCGAGATCCTGCAGTCGCTTGCGCAGCGCAACGGCACGCTCGGCGACCTGCGCGTCGCCGACGTCATGGTGCGCGATCCGGTGACCGCGACCCCCGACATGGAAGTGAACGACCTGCGGCGCACCATGCTCGATTCGGGCGCGCGCTACCTGCCGGTGGTGCAGGACGAAAAGCTCCTCGGCGTGATCTCGTTCCGCGACGTCGCCAAGGCGGTGCTGGAAGAGCAGGATTTCGAGAACAAGATGCTCAAGGGATACATCAAGAATTGGCCCGCGTAGGAAATTCCTTCTCGGCGGCTCGGCGCTAGCCGCCGCCGCGGCGCTCGCCGCCGCCTGGCGCGGGTGGCCCGAGCAGGGGTTGTGGAATCCCTGCCTCGCGCGCCTGCCGCGCCGCCTTGCCGAGCACGAGCTCGTGCGCGCCGCGTGGGAGGGGATCGACCCCGCGCAGGCGTGGGACGCGCACGCGCATCTCGCCGGCACGGGCGATTCCGGCAGCGGCGTGGTCGTCCATCCGCGCATGGAGAGCCTGCTCAACCCCGCGGAGTACGCGCGGCGCCTGTTCTTCCTCAACGCGGGCTGCGCGCACGATGCGCCCGGCAGCGTCGACCGCGCCTACGTCGAGCGCCTGCTCAATCTCGTGGCCGGCTTGCGCGCGGGCGCGAAGCTGCTGCTGTTCGCGTTCGACCGCGTTCACGACGAGCGCGGCGCGGCGCAGCCGGAGCGCTCCGGCTTCTACGTGCCCGATGCCTATGCGCGCGACACGGCGCGCGCGCATCCGCAGGCTTTCGAATGGGTGGCGTCGGTGCATCCGTATCGCGCCGATTGTGTCGAGGCGCTCGAGCGCGCGCGGCGCGAAGGCGCGCGCGCCGTGAAGTGGCTGCCCGCGGCGATGGGCATGGATCCGGCCTCGCCGCTCTGCGACCGCTTCTACGGCGCCGCGGCCCGGCTCGGGCTGCCGCTCATCAGCCACGCCGGTCTCGAGCGCGCGGTGATGGGCACGGATGCCCAGGACAACGGCAATCCGCTCAAGCTGCGCCGCGCGCTGGACGCGGGCGTGCGCGTGGTGGTGGCGCACTGCGCGTCGATGGGGCAGGACCGCGACCTGGACCGGGGCGCCAACGGGCCGCTGGCCGACAGCTTCGATCTGTTCGCGCGCATGATGGACGAGGCGCGCACCGCACGGCTGCTGTACGGAGACATCTCGGCGATGACGCAGGTGAACCGCGCCGGCGGCACGCTCGCGCGCGTGCTCGAGCGCGAGGACTGGCACGCGCGCTTGCTCAACGGCTCGGACTATCCGCTGCCGGGGCTGATGCCCATCTTCTCGGTGGATTACATCGTGTCGCTCGGATTGCTCGACGCCGCGGCGGCGCCGGTGCTGACCGAGATCCGCCGGCACAATCCGCTGCTCTTCGATTTCGTCCTCAAGCGCAGCCTGCGCAAGGGCAGCCGGCGGCTTGCCGCCGGCGTGTTCGAGACGCGGCGCTTCTTCGAGGGCCGCGTGTAGAATCTTTTGCATGTCCGGCAACAGCTTCGGCACGCTGTATTGCGTCACCTCGTTCGGCGAGTCGCACGGGCCGGCCTACGGCGGCGTGGTCGACGGCTGCCCGCCCGGCCTCGAGCTCTCGGCCGCGGACCTGCAGCGGGAGCTCGACCGGCGCAAGCCCGGCAGCTCGCGCCACGTCACGCAGCGGCGCGAAACCGACACGGTGGAGATCCTGTCCGGCCTCTTCGGGGGCCGCACCACCGGCACGGCGATCGGCTTTCTCATCCGCAACGAGGACTCGCGCTCGAAGGACTACGCCGACATCGCGCGCAAGTTCCGCCCCGGGCACGCCGACTATACGTATTGGCAGAAGTACGGCCTGCGCGATGCGCGCGGCGGCGGGCGCGCGTCCGCGCGCGAAACGCTGGTGCGCGTGGCCGCCGGCGCCATCGCGAAGAAATGGCTCGCCGGGCGCTACGGCGTGGCGGTCCGCGGCTACCTGGCGCAGCTCGGTCCGCACCGCATCGCCTTCAAGGACTGGCAGGCGGTGAACGCCAACCCGTTCTTCGCGCCCGATGCCGGCGTCGTCGCGGAACTGGAGAGATTCATGGACCAGCTGCGCGAAAGCGGCGATTCCTGCGGCGCGCGCGTCAACGTCGTCGCGCACAAGGTGCCGGTGGGCTGGGGCGAGCCGGTGTACGGGCGCCTCGACGCCGACATCGCCGCAGCGATGATGTCGATCAACGCCGTGAAGGGCGTGGAAATCGGCGCCGGTTTCGCGGCGGTGGAGCAAAAAGGCAGCGAGCACGGCGACGAGATGACGCCGCAGGGATTCCTCTCAAACAACAACGGCGGC
>JAOUGZ010000617.1 GCA_029865405.1 Betaproteobacteria bacterium | reverse complement strand
TCGATTTGCGGCGCCGCGGCCAGCGTCTCGGGCTCGAGCGCGAGGTCGAACTGGGCAAGGACGTACCAGCCGTGTGCGCGCGGCAGGGGATCACGTGCCGCCTTGTCGTACGCCAGCACCGCCTCGAGGCAGCGGCGCGACACGAGCTCGAAGGCGCTGATGCGCTCGCCCAGGCGCGTGCGCAGCTTCGCCAGCAGCTCCACGGCGTGCGTGGCGCTGGCGAGGCCGATCCAGGCGGTCGACTGGGCCGCTGCTTTCGGATGCAGCTTCAGGACCGCTGCGGTGATCACGCCGAGCGTGCCTTCCGCGCCGATGAACAGCTGCTTCAGGTCGTAGCCGGTGTTGTCCTTGCGCAGGGCGCGCAGGCCGTCCCAGACGCGCCCGTCCGGCAGGACCACTTCCAGGCCCAGCACCTGCTCGCGCGCGTTGCCATAGCGCAGGACGTTGACGCCACCGGCGTTGGTGGAAAGGTTGCCGCCGATCTGGCAGCTGCCCTCGGCGGCGAGCGAGAGCGCGAACAGGCGCCCGGCCGCATCGGCGGCCCGCTGCACCTCGGCCAGCACGCAGCCGGCTTCGGCGGTGAGGGTGTCGTTCAGCGCGTCGATGTTGCGGATGCGATTCAACCTCGAGAGCGACAGCACGACTTCCCGGCGCGTGCCGGTGGGCACCGAGCCTCCCGCGAGGCCGGTATTGCCGCCCTGGGGAACGACCGCGATCGCCTCGCGCGCGCACAGGCCGACGAGTGCGGCGACTTCGGCCGTGCTCGCCGGCCGCAACACGCACTCGGCGCTCGCGCTGTACTGCTTGCGCCAGTCGCGCGTGTAAGGCGCCGTGTCCTGCGGGGCGGTGAGCACGTGCTTGTCGCCGATGAGCGATGCGAACGCGGACTGCAGGCGGGCATCCATGTTGGGTATTATCGCCCGATGGAACCGACGAACCACGATCCGGCCCGGGGCGCGCTGCCCTTCGTCGCCGGCGCCGCCGCGCGCACCATCGAGGAGGCGATCCTTTCGCGCCGCAGCCTGCGCGCCTTCAAGCCCGACCCGGTGCCGCGCGAGACGGTGGCGCGCATCCTCGCGCTCGCCAGCCGGGCACCCTCGGGCACCAACATCCAGCCCTGGAAGGTGTACGTGGTCGCGGGCGAAGCGCGCGATCGCCTCACCCGGGCGATGCACGAGGAGTTCCTGCGCGTCGGCGAAGAAGGCTGGAAGCGCGAGTTCGAGTACTACCCGACGAAGTGGCGCGATCCCTATCTCGCGCGCCGCAGGAAGCTCGGCTGGGACCTGTATTCGCTGCTCGGCATCGCCAAGGGCGAGCGCGACAAGACGCACCGCCAGCATGCGCGCAATTACCTCTTCTTCGACGCCCCGGTCGGGCTCATCATCACGATCGAGCGCGATCTGCCGGTCGGCGCCTGGCTCGACACCGGCATGTTCCTGCAGAACGTGATGCTCGCGGCGCGCGCCTACGGCCTGGACACCTGCCCGCAGGCGGCGATCGGCTCGGCGCACCCGGTGCTGCGGCGCGAGCTGCACATACCGCAGGAGGAGGTCGTGGCCTGCGGCATGTCGATGGGCTATGCGCGCGCCGATGCCGTGGAGAACACGCTCGTCACCGAGCGCGAGCCGCTCGAGCGCTTCGCCACCTTCTTCGGCTTCTGATGCGCGGCGGGCTCCTGGCGCTGTGGCTGGCGGCGTCGCCCGCCTGGGCGCAGCCGGCGCCGGTCCTGGTCGGCGCGGTGGTCTCGGAATCGGGCCAGCTCGCCGACCTCGCCGGCGACATGCGCAAGGCGCTGATCCTGTGGCAGGAGAAGATCAACACGGAGGGCGGCCTCCTCGGGCGCCCGGTCGAGTTGCGGCTGCTGGACGACCGCTCGGAGGCGTCGACCGCGCTTGGCCTGTACGCGCAGCTTGTCGAGCGGGACCGCGTCGACCTGCTCATCGGCCCGTTCGGCAGCGCCGCCTCCGCGGCCGCCGCCGCCACCGCGGAACGTGCGCGCCGCGTCCTGGTCAATGCGAGCGGCGTGACGCGCGGCGCGCAGCGTACGGACCGGCAGTTTGTGTTTCAGGTGCCGGCGCCCCTTGCCGCCTACGGCGCGGGCGCGCTCGACGTGGCGCGCGCGGCCGGCCATTCCCGGCTGCAGGTCGTGGCGCGCAACGAGCCCGGCGCGCGCGAAGCCGCCGCGCGCCTGGCCGAGGATGCGGCGGCGCTCGGCCTGGACGCAGCGGTGCAGACGATGTCGGCGGGCGCCTCCGACTATGCCGCGCTCATTGCCGCTGCGCGCGCGCGCGGCGCCGAGGCGTGGATCGCCTTCGGGCGCGCCGAGGACGCCGCAGAAATCGTGAAGGCGTTCAAGCGCGCGCGCTATGCGCCCGCGATGCTGGTGGCGCAGGGCGCCGCCGAGCCCGATTTCGTGCGGCGCGTCGGCCAGGATGCCGAGTTCACGCTGGGCATCAGCGCGTATGCGCCGGATTTCGCCACGCGCGGCAATGCCGAGTTCG
>JAOUGZ010000616.1 GCA_029865405.1 Betaproteobacteria bacterium | reverse complement strand
GGTGGCGCACGGCGCGGTGCTGCGCATCCGGGCGAAGAACCCGCTGGTCGCCGACCAGGTGGCGATCAATTACCGCAGGGCCGACATCCCGCCGCGCGAGAAGGCGATGCTCGATTTCGCCATGAAAGTGGCGCTCGAGTCGCACGCGCTGGGCGACGCCGACCTCGAGGCGGTGCGCCGCCACGGCTTTACCGACGAGGACGCCTGGGACATTGCCGCGATCGCGGCTTTCTTCGCCCTCTCCAACCGCATGGCGAACTTCAGCGGCATGCGGCCGAACGACGAGTTCTACCTGATGGGGCGCCTGCCGAAGGAGAAGTAGCCGCTCAGGCGGCCAGCGCGGCGCCGCCGCGCGCCGCGGGTGAGCGCAGCCAGCGCGCCACGTCGGCAACACCCTGCCCGGTGGTGGCGGCGGTGCTGAATACGGGAACGGCGGCGCCTTTTCTCAGCGCGAGCATGCCGAGCAGATCGCGCGCCGTGCGCTCAGCGCCCGCGAGGTCGGCCTTGTTGACGACGAAGGCGTCGGCGATCTCCAGGATGCCCGCCTTCAGCGCCTGCACGTCGTCGCCCAGGCCCGGCGGGCAGACGACGAGCCGGGTCGCCGCGATGGTCGCGATCTCGACCTCGGACTGCCCGGCGCCGACCGTTTCCACGAGCACGTAATCGAAGCGCGCGGCGTCGAGCAGCGCGACAACACGGCGCGTGGCGCCGCTCACGCCGCCGGCGTGCCCGCGCGAGGCGAGCGAGCGGATGAAGATTTCGTCATGTCCCTGCACCTCGCCCATGCGGATGCGATCGCCGAGCAGCGCGCCGCCGGATACCGGGCTGGACGGATCCACCGCGACCACCGCGACGCTGCTGCCATCCGCGAGCAGCTCCTTCGCGAGCGCGGCGACGAGCGTGGACTTGCCCGCCCCGGGCGGGCCGGTGATGCCGATCACCCGGGCGTGGCCGCGATGCGCGGCGAGCTGCCGGCTGAGCGCCTCGCCCTCGGCGCTGCCGTTCTCGATTTCGCTGATGGCGCGCGCGATGGCGCGGCGCTCGCGGGCCAGCACCCCGCCGGCTAGGCTCGAGCCCACCTGCAGGAGCTCCGCATTGTCCTCGCCAAGCGCCGGCGGCGGGCCGTAGCCCTGCGTCGCGCCAGCGATGCGAATCGGGTTGCCGACCGCACGGAGGGTTGCGCCGCCGCACTCGATCGCGATCACCATGTCGCGCTCCCGCGCGAGGTCGGAGCCGAGCGCCTGCTCCATCGTCTCGACCGGCGCCGCCACCACGCCGAGCGGCGCGAGGCGCGCCATCCACGACGCGCTGCTGCCGCCCTTGAACAGCGGCACCAGCGCGGCGAGCACCGCCTCGCGGTTTTCGCGCCGCGCCGCCATGGTGGCGAAGCGCGCATCCTGCAGCCAGTCGCTGCGGCCGACCTCGAGGCAGAAGCGCCGCCAGAACTCGTCGTGCGAGATGAACACCACCAGCCAGCCGTCGCTCGTCTCGAACACCTGCGCCGGGACGATGTACGGGTGCGCCGAGCGCGGCATGCGCTGCGCGCGCTCGCCCGCGTTGAGCCACGCCCCCGCCAGGTAGTTCAACTGCGACAACATCACGTCGTGCATCGACAGGTCGATCTGCCCGCCCTTGCCCTCGACGATCTTCGCCAGCAGCCCGAGCGCGCCCATCATGCCGGCGGAGTTGTCCACCGCGGAGTAGCCGGTCTTCGCCGGCGGCCCGCCGGGCTCTCCGGTGATCGCCATGACCCCGGTGAGCGCCTGGATGACATAGTCGTAGGCCGGGCGATCGGCGTGGCTGCCTTCCAGGCCGTACCCGGTGAGCGCGACGCACACCAGCTTGGGGTTCGCGTCCTTCAGCGCATCGTAGGTCAGGCCGAGCTTGCCGATCGCCGCGGGGCGCAGGTTGGTGACCAGGGCGTGGGCGCGCGCGGCAAGGCTGCGCAGCCCCGCGCGGCCATTATCGCTCGCCAGGTCGAGCACGACGCTCTTCTTGCTGCGGTTGAGGCTCGCGAAGTAGGCGTTGTGCTCGCCGATCCTGTGCGGGCTCACGCGACGGGCGATGTCGCCCTCGGGCGGCTCGATCTTGATCACCTCGGCGCCGAGGTCGGCCAGCAACATGCCGCAATAGGGTCCGGCGAGCATGTGGCCGACTTCCAGCACGACGATGCCGGAGAGTGGGCCGCTCACTGGAGCACGCGCGCCAGCTCGTCGATCATCTGCGCGAGCGGCGTGTCGTTGGTGAACACGCCCCTGACCCCCGCCTCGAGCAGGCTCGCGCGGTCCTGCGGCGGGATGGTGCCGCCCACGAACACCGGGATGTCGCCGGCGCCCGCGGCGCGCAGGCCCGCGAGCACTTCGCGGCTGAGCTCCTGGTGGCTGCCCGAGAGGATCGACAGGCCGACCGCGGCGACGTCCTCGTCGAGCGCGACGCGCACGATGAACTCGGGCGACTTGCGCAGCCCGGTGTAGATCACTTCGGCGCCGGCGTCGCGCAGCGC
>JAOUGZ010000615.1 GCA_029865405.1 Betaproteobacteria bacterium | reverse complement strand
GAGCTCGGGCGCCACCGGCGTGCTGCAGGTCCTCGGCATCCTCGAGCGCACGGCCTTCGATCGCGCGGCGCCGGGCTCGGCCGAGGCGGTGCACCTGTTCAGCGAGGCGGCGCGCCTCGCCTACGCGGATCGCGCGCGCTACGTGGGGGATCCGGCCTTTGCGACAGTGCCGGTGGCGAAGATGCTGGACCCGAAATATCTCGCGGCGCAGGCAAGACGCATCGGCGAGCACTCCATGGGCTTTGCGCTTCCCGGCACGCTCGACCCGGAAACGCCGGGCACGAGCCACTTGTCGGTGGTGGACGGCCACGGCAACGCGGTCGCCCTGACGTCCTCCATCGAGATGGGGTTCGGCAGCCGCATCCTCGTGCGCGGGTTTCTGCTCAACAACCAGCTCACGGATTTCAGCTTCCGGCCCGAGTTCCTCGGCCGGCCGGCGTTCAATCGCGTCGAAGGCGGCAAGCGGCCGCGCAGCTCGATGGCGCCGACCTTCGTCTTCGAGCCCGACGGGCGGTTGAAGATGGCGCTCGGTTCGCCGGGCGGCCTGGCGATCATCAATTTCGTCGCGAAGACCCTGGTCGCTACGCTGGACTGGGGCATGGACATCCAGGCGGCGATCTCGGCGCCGAACTTCGGCAGCACCAACGGGCCGACGTTTCTCGAGCGCGGCACCGACTACGAGACGCTGGGCGATGCACTCGCCGAGCGCGGGCACATCATCAATTACGCGCGCCTGACCAGCGGCTTGCATGGGATCGAGCGTGTGCCGGGGGGCTGGCGGGGTGGGGCGGATCCGCGCAGGGAAGGTATCGCCACCGGGCGTTAGGAGCTACCCAAAACACGGGATAGCAGCGCGCTGTCGTTTCATCTACCGTCCGCGCATGTTAGGAACCTGCAGAAGCACTCCAGGCCAAGACCCACTTTCTCGCGCTGATAGCGGCGCAGCAAAGGCGGCGCGATCCCGAGGTGCCGGGTCGCTGATAGGTCCCCCCCTCGGACCGTTCATTTCAGTCTGGCATCGAGCATGTCGGGGCGGGAATATCGCTGCCCCGCTCTGTAAAAGGAGTTGCCATGGGAAAATTCTCGCTGCAAGTTCCGCGCAGACTTTCGTCGCTTGTCGTGCTTCTGCTGTTGGCTGCTTGCGGTGGGGGCGGTGGGAGTGATGGGAATCCCAGTCCCGACCCAGTCGTCTACAACGGCAACGCTAACGTTGCGGTTGTTACGGCGACTAACGCGCCCAGGCTTACCGGCGACCTCTTTGATAGCGACGCTACGTTTACGACCATCGCTGGCGTCTCGGTCGAGAGCGGCGCTGAGACACAAAATCGAGGCAGCGGGCTTACGGATCTCGCGCGGCGCCTCAGCCGAATCTTCCGTGACGGCCCGGCAAGCGCGGAACAGGCAAGCTCTGCTCAGCGACTAGTGGCTGGATTGATTCCAATAGACCGGACCGAGCCTTGCGACTTTAATACTGGCTCGATACGTGAGTCTGGGACGCTTAACGACGACAACACTGGAACGCTTGAGGTCAGCTTCAATAGTTGCCTCATCGATGGTGTTACGTTGAACGGCCCGGCGACGCTTCGCGTGGACGCCGTTGCGTCCCCGTTTCCAGCACCACTGGACTTCACTCTCAGCTTTGCAAGACTGACGCTGCGCGGCCCCGGCCTCAGTATCGATGCGGGTGGAACACTACGCACTCAGGTGACTAGTCCGCCAGACACGGAAACGATCACGATAAACCTCGTGTCGCTGAATAACAGCACGAGCGAAACGGGAAAAACCGAGAACCTCGTCTTCGTAGACGTGTACGTCAACACATTTATCGGAACGCCTGTCACTTCAAACGTTAGCGGACGAGTCTTCGATCATGTCCACGGATACGTCGATGTCACTACGCCCGTGCTCCTTGTTTTCAACACTCAGACCCAGCTGTTTCCGGATAGCGGTCAGGTGTTGCTGACGGGGGGCCAAAACAGCAGCGTCCTCGCTACGGCACTTTCTGCCACGTCGGTGAAGCTGGATGTGGATCTCGATGGCGTTGGTGGCTTTGATAGCAGCGTGACGTTGAATTGGACCGACCTCTGAACTGGTTGGCAGCGACGCGCGGGCCCAACCGCCTCATCTCGGGGTGCAGTGAGCGCGGGCGAACGAGCGCTGGTACAGGCAGAAAAAACCCCCGGCGCAACTGCGAAGCGCCGGGGGCGATCGGGGATGAATCGACCGGGGAGGAGGGGTCCGGTCGTCCCCTACGGCGCTTCATGCGCCGGCCCTGCGAAATGCTACGTGCGCATTTTTGCCCGCCTGGGCTTCTGGGGCGAGGAACTATGCAACGAACGGATAGAGGCTTGAAGGATTCTTGCCAAGTGCCCGCCGCGAGGACGTCGCGGCGGGAGTTGACGGGCCCTAAAATTTCACGATGAGGCCCGCTGACAGCAGGCTCGCCCTGCCCGGATCGAGCTCGAAGTGCTCCCATTCGACGCGCGCGCCCACGTTCTTCGTGAA
>JAOUGZ010000093.1 GCA_029865405.1 Betaproteobacteria bacterium | reverse complement strand
CGCCGGGCTCGACCTGGCGCGGCGCCTGAAGCGCGGCAGCCCGTCGCTGCGCGTGATCGCGCTGGCGCTTTTTCCCACGCCTGAACTGATCGCCGAAGCCGGGCGCGCGGGCATCGACGCAGTGGTGTCGAAGGAAGCGTTTGCCGAGGAACTGCCCCGGGCGCTCGAAGGCACGGGAGTGTCGATCGAGCCGGAGTGCGCCGGGGTGCCTGCGAAGTACACCCTGCGCGAGAGCGTGGAGCACTTTCGCCGGCTGACGCAGCTCTCGTCGGACTGGTACTGGGAGCAGGACGCCGAACTGCGCTTCGTGCATACCGGTGGCGACGACGACGATCGCGGCGGCATTACCCCGGAGCAGCACGTCGGGCTGCGGCGCTGGGAGCTTCCCGGGACGGAACCGCTCGAGGGCGACTGGTCGGCGCACCGGGCGGTGCTCGCCGCGCGCCGGTCGTTTCGCGACTTCATGCTGAAACGCACCGCGGGCGAGCACCAGGTGTCGTACGTGAGCGTGTCCGGCGAGCCCGTGTTCGACGAAGGCGGCCGGTTCCGCGGCTACCGCGGCATCGCGCGCGACGTGACCGCGAGCTATCGGGCGATGCTCGCGCTGCGCGAAAGCGAGCGGCGGCTCTCCACCCTTATCGCCAGTTTGCCGGGCGCGGCGTATCGCTGCCGCAACGACGAGAACTGGACCATGGAGTTCGTGAGCGAGGGCACCCGGGCGCTCACCGGGTACAGCCCCGAGGATTTCACCAGCGGCCGGGTGGCCTACGGCAGCCTTGTGCACGAGACGGATCGCGAGGCGTGCTGGCGCTCGACGCAGGAGGCGCTGCAGCAGCACCGGCCCTACACCATGGAGTACCGCATCCGCACCGCCGCGGGCGCCGAAAAGTGGATCTGGGAGCGCGGCGTGGGCGTGCAGGACGACGAGGGCGAGGTGGTGGCGCTCGAGGGATTCGTCTCCGATATCACCGAGCGCAAGCTCTCCGAGCAGCGCCTCGCGCAACTGGCGCAGTTCGATACGCTGACGCGATTGCCGAACCGCCTGCTGCTGCACGACCGCCTCGCGCAGTCGCTGACGCAGGCGCGGCGCCACGATCGCGAGGTCGGCGTGCTGTTCGTGGACCTGGATCGATTCAAGCTGGTGAACGACTCGCTCGGCCACTACGCCGGCGACCTCCTCATCGCCGAGGTGGCGCGGCGCCTCATGCGCTGCGTGCGCCCCGGAGATACCGTGGGGCGGATCAGCGGCGACGAGTTCGCCGTGGTGCTGGCGGACCTCGCCCACGCGGACGATGCGGCGCTGGTGGCGCAGAAGATACTGGATGCGCTTGCCCAGCCCTACCATCTCGCGGGCAGCGAAGTATTCGCCACGGCGAGCATCGGCATCTCCACATTCCCGGGGGACGGCGACGATGCGGAGGACATGCTGCGCAACGCCGACATGGCGATGTATCGTGCCAAGGAAGCCTCGCGCAACGCCTTTTGCTTCTTCACCGCCGAGATGAACCGGCGCTCCGCGGAGAAGATGCAGCTCAACAACGATCTTCGGCACGCCATCGAGCGAAGGGAGTTCGTGCTGCACTACCAGCCGAAAGTGGAGCTGGGAAGCGGCGCCCTGACCGGATTCGAGGCGCTGCTGCGCTGGAATCACCCGCAGCGCGGCCTGGTGCCGCCGGGAGAGTTTGTCGCCGCGCTCGAGGAATCGGGCCTGATCGTGCAGGTGGGCGAGTGGGTTCTCGAGGAAGCCTGCGCGCAGATCGAGCGCTGGCAGCGCGCTCGATTGGCGCCCGTGCCGGTCTCGGTGAACCTGTCCGCCAAGCAGTTCCGCCGGCGCGACCTTGACGAGGTCGTGTCGCGCGCGCTCGCCGCGGCCGGCGTGGCGCCGGCGCTGCTCGAGCTGGAGATCACGGAGAGCTGCCTGATGGAAGACCCGGACCAGGCCGTGCAGCTGCTGCACCGGCTGCGCGACGCCGGCGTGCGCATTTCGGTGGACGACTTCGGTACCGGCTACTCGAGCCTGTCCTACCTCACGCGCCTGCCGCTCAGCGCGCTCAAGATCGACCGCAGCTTCGTACGCGATGCGGTGACCAATCCGGAGGCCGCGTCGATCGTGCGCGCAGTCATCGACATGGCCCATAACCTACGGTTCACCGTGGTCGCCGAAGGCGTCGAGACCGAGCAGCAGGTCGCCTTCCTGCGGCTGCATGACTGCGACCAGGCGCAGGGCTATCACTTCGGGCGTCCGGCGAGCGCGGCGCAGAACGCGGCGTGGCTCGCGCCGGCGTCGATCGCCGCATGAGCATCGGCACTGCATTGAAGACCGACGGCGCGCGCACCGCCCCGCTGCGCGTGCTGATGGTCGAGGATGACGCGAACGACGCCGAGCTGCTGCAGGCGCATCTGGCGGCAGCGCGGCTCGGCGGTGCGCAGGTCATGCATGCGCGCACGCTGGCCGAGGGTCTCGCGCTGCAGCAGTCCCACGACGTGCAGATCACGCTGCTCGACCTCGACCTGCCGGACAGCAACGGCTTGCACACGCTCGAGCGCATGCGTGCGGCGGCCAGCGGGCCGGTGATCGTCATCTCGGGCAACGGCCATCCCTCGCTGGTGGACGAGGCGCTCAAGCGGCGCGCCTACGACGTGATCCCGAAGGACGAGCTCGACGCGCCGACGCTGCAGCGCGTGCTGCGTCTCGCCGCGCTGCATCAGCAGGCCGGGCGCGAGCAGGGCGCCTCCGAGGGACGCTACCGCGCGCTGCTGGAGTCCACCTCCGAGGCGCTGGTGCTGCTCGATGCGAACGGCCGCATCCAGTATGCGAGCGCCGCCATGCGCCGCGTGCTCGGCTACAACTCGGATGAGATCCTGGGTCGGCCGGGCCTGGGCTTTGTGCACCCGAAGGATCGCAAGAAGGCGCAGAAGGCGTTCGCCGATCTGCGCGCGGCGTCGGGATCGTTCGTCACGCTCCGCGTGCGCTTTCAGCACAAGAGCGGCGCCACGCGCGTCCTCGAGAGCTCGCTCGCCAACCGTCTGGGCGACGCCGACGTCACCGCCATCGTCTGCAGCTATCGCGACGTTACGCTGGAACAGGAGCAGCGCGAGCGCTTTTCGGCCACTTTCGAGAACGCGCCGGTCGGACTGGCCCATGTCGACCCCGAAGGCTGCTTCCAGCTCGTCAACCGCCGTCTGTGCGTCATGCTCGGCTATACGTCCGAGGAGCTGATCGGGCGCAAAGTGCGCGGGCTGTTGCATCCCGAGGACATCGACTCCACCGCCGAGCTGCGCGCGCAACTGCACGCCGGCGTGATTCCGCAGTTCACCACGCGTAAGCGCTATCTGCGCAAGGACGGGACGACGCTGTGGGTGCAGTTGACGGTATCGCTCGAGCGCGACGCGCAAGGCCGACCGAGCTACGACGTGGCGGCGTTCGAAGACGTGACCGACGCGGTGCGCGCCGAGGAACGGCTGCGCGCGAGCGAGAGCCGCCTGCGCGCCATCGTCGGCGCCGAGCCCGAATGCGTGAAGCTGATCGACGGCGAGGGCATGCTGCTGGAGATGAATCCCGCCGGGCTCGCCATGATCGAGGCGGAAAGCCTGCATGTCGTGGCCGGACAATGCGTCTACGCGCTGGTGGCGCCCGCGTACCGGCAGCGCTTCAAGGATCTGACGGACCGCGTATGTCGCGGGGAGCGCGGCAGCCTGGAGTTCGAGATCGTGGGTTTGAAGGGCACGCGCCGCTGGCTGGAGACCCATGCTGTTCCGCTGCGCGACGAGGCGACGGGACAAAACCTGCTCCTCGGCATCACGCGCGACATCACCGCGAGCAAGGTGGCCCAGCTGGCGGCCGAGCGCCTGCGCCGCATGTATGCGGCGCTGAGCAGCGCCAACGAGGCGATCTTCAAGATCAAGGACGAGCAGGAGCTCTTCCGACGCATTTGCGAGCTGCTCGTGGAGCACGGCGGATTGAAGCTCGCCGCGGTGCGGCTGGTGGATCGCGCCACCGGGTGGATCGAGGCGGCCGCCTATGCCGGCGGCCCGGCCAGGTACCTGGAGAAGGCGCGCGTGTCCATCGACCGCGCGCGGCCGGAGTCGAAGGGCCCGGCGGCGACGACCGTGCTCGAAGATCGCCCCATGGTCATCAACGACTATCTCGCCGACCCCTCGCTTGCGCTCTGGTACGAGGCGGCGCGCGACTCGGGGATCGCGGCATTGATGAGCGTGCCGCTGCACCGGGGAGGTGCAGTGATCGGCCTGATGACGCTTTATGCCGCGGAATCCGGGTGGTTCGATGCCGAACTCGTCGGCCTGGCCGAGCGCATGGCGCAGAACCTTTCGTTCGCACTCGACAACATCGACCACGAGCGCCAGCGCAATGCGGCGGAAGGCGCGGTAAGGGCCAGCGAGCAGCGCTTTCGCAGCCTGACCGAGCTTTCGTCCGACTGGTTCTGGGAGCAGGACGCGGAGCTGCGCTTCACGCGATTTGTGGGCGGACAGGGTGACGAAAAATGGGGTGGGGACCAGTCGCTGGGTATTGGCCTTCGGCGCTGGGAGCTTCAGCGGCTGACGCCGCTCAGCTCGAGCTGGAAGGAGCACCGGGCCGCGCTCGGCGCGCGCAAGCCGTTCCGTGACTTCGAGTACTCGCGCATCGCGGAAGACGGCGGTCGGCGCTACGTTTCCGCAAGCGGCACGCCGGTCTTCGGCGCTGCCGGCGAGTTCCTTGGCTACCACGGCACCGCCAAGGACATCACCGAGCGCAAGTCGGCCGAAGCGGCGCTGCGCGAGAGCGAGGCGCGCTTCCGCAGCCTCACCGCGCTGTCCTCGGACTGGTACTGGGAGCAGGATGCTGCGTTCCGGTTCACCGTCCTCTCCGGGCGCGGTGCGGACGAGCTCGCCAACGGCGGGATCGCCAACTACCTCGGCAAGACGCGCTGGGACACCCCGGACCTCGAGCCGGTAGATGGCACGTGGGACGCGCACCGCGCCCTGCTTGAGCGCCATGAGCCGTTTCACGACCTGGTGCTGCGCCGCAAGCGGGGCGAGGGGGGCGACGGCTACATGAGCGTCAGCGGCGAACCGGTGTTCGACGCGGCGGGCGTGTTCGCCGGCTATCGCGGCGTGGCCAGGAACGTGACCGAGAAGATGCGTGCCGAGGCCGACCTGCGCCGATTCCGCGCGGCGCTCGACATCTCCGTGGACTCCATTTCGCTGGTCGACGCTGACAGCATGCGCATCATCGACCTCAACGACGCCGCGCTGAGGATGCTCGGCTACGAGCGCCATGAGCTGCTCGGCCAGCCGGTGTCGACCGTGCTCCCGGACCGCTCGCTCGAGGACATGCGCGCGGCCTACGACCGGCTGTTGCAGAGCCCGCAAGGCTCCGAGCTGCAGCAGATGCGCCACCGGCGCCGGGACGGCACGATCGTGCCGGTCGAGGTGACACGGCGGGTCCTGCGCACGGACGAAGGCACCTACATCATCGGCATCGGCCGCGACATGACCGAGCGGCTGCGCGGTGAGGAGCAGCTACGCGTCAGCCATGAGCGTTTCGAGATGGTGTCGCGCGCCACCAATGACGTGGTCTGGGACTGGAACCTGGTGACCGATCAGGTCTGGTGGAATGAAAACTTCCAGACGCTCTTCGGCTACAAGCCGCACGAGATCGGGGCGTATGCCGACTTCTGGAGATCGCGCATCCACCCGGAAGACTCGGCGCGCGTCAGGTCCCAGGTGGATGCGGCGATCCGTGGCGGCGCCAAGGCCTGGGCCGGCGAGTATCGCTTCCTCTGCAAGGACGGCTCCTACGTCGACATTCTCGACCGGGGTTTGTTCATGCACGACGAGGGCGGGCGGCCGGTGCGCATGATCGGCGCGATGATGGACGTGAGCGAGCGTAAGCGCGCCGAGCGGCACATGCGCGTGCATGCCGAGCGCCAGGCGGCCATTGCTCGCTTCGGCCAGCTTGCGCTCGGGCGGCACAACACCGAGGAGCTCTACGCGGAGGCCGCGCTCGCGTTGCGCTGCGAGGGGGTCGATGCAACCTGCGTGCTCGAGATGTTTACGGCCCAAGGCGAGTTTCTGGTGCGCGCAGCGCAGGGCGAGGGCCCGCATGCCATGCTTGGCATGCGCGCTCCGCTTAGCGCCGACGGCGTGTGGTTCGAGATTCTGCGCGACAATGCGCCGCGCATCGCCGGCAAGAAGTATCTGTCGACGCGACCGCTCGATCAAGCCTGGCACGCCTGGGTGCGTACGATGGGAAGCGCGATCTTCATGCCGGTGCACAACGACGAAAACCCGATTGCCATGATGTGCGTTTACGCGCTCGAGGAACGCGCGTTCGGCACCGAGGACCTGCGCTTCGCGGAAGCCGTGGGCCACGTGCTGTCCACCGCGCTGCAGCGCCAGAGGGTAGAACAGCGGCTTGCCCATCTCGCGCAGTTCGACGCGCTCACCGGCCTGCCCAATCGCACCCTCCTGCAAGACCGCCTCGCCCAGACCATCGTGCAGTCCCGACGCAAGCGCTGGCATGCGGGGGCGCTGTTCGTGGACCTGGACCGCTTCAAGCTCATCAACGACACGCTCGGACACCACCAGGGCGACGCGCTCATCCGCCAGGTGGGGGAGCGCCTGCTCGAATGCATACGCCCGGGCGACACGGTGGGCCGCATCAGCGGCGACGAATTCGCCGTGGTGCTCGCCGACATGGCGCGCCCGGACGACGCGGCGCTGGTGGCGCAGAAGGTTCTGGACGCGCTGGCGCGGCCGTTCGACCTCGGCGGCAATGAAGCCTACATCAGCGCCTCGATCGGCATCGCCGCCTTCCCCGAGGACGGGGACGATGCCGAGTCGCTGCTGAAGAACGCCGACATCGCCATGTACCGCGCCAAGGAATCGGCGCGCAACTGCTACCGCTTCTTCACCGCCGAGATGAACCAGCGCACCGTGGCCAAGGTGCAGCTGAATACCGATCTGCGCCGCGCCATCGAGCGCGAGGAATTCGCGCTGCACTATCAGCCCAAGGTCGATCTAAGCGATGGCCGGCTGCGCGGCCTCGAGGCGCTGCTGCGCTGGAATCACCCGGAGCGCGGCATGGTGTCGCCGGGCGAATTCATCCCGGCGCTGGAGGATTCGGGCCTGATCCTGCCGGTCGGCGAATGGGTGATCGGCGAAGCCTGCGCGCAACTGCGCCGCTGGAAGGACGAAGGGCGCGCGGTCGTGCCGGTGGCCGTCAACCTGTCGCCCAAGCAGTTCCGGCGCGGCGACCTGGATCGCATCATCCGCGAGCTGCTGGCGCGCCAAGCGCTGGGCGCCGATCTGCTCGAGCTCGAGATAACGGAGAGCTGCCTGATGGAAGATCCCGAGGACGCGGTGCGCGTCATGCACAGCCTGCGCGGGGCCGGCCTGCGCATCTCGATCGACGACTTCGGCACCGGCTACTCGAGCCTGTCCTACCTCACGCGCCTGCCGCTGTCGGCGCTCAAGATCGACCGCAGCTTCGTGCGCGACGCCGGCGCCAGCGCCGAGGCCGCTTCGATCGTGCGCGCGGTGATCGACATGGCGCAGAACATGCGCTTCACGGTCATTGCCGAGGGCGTGGAGACCGCACAGCAGGCCGCCTTCCTGCGCGAGCATGGCTGCGACCAGGCGCAGGGCTACTTCTTCGGGCGGCCGGACTACGCCGCGGTGGCCGGCGAGCAGCTGGCGCGGGCCTAGGCGCCGCCGCGCCGCTCCAGGCGGCGCGCGAACACGGTCATCTCCTTTTCTGCCTGGCGGTCTCCCTTGGCGCGGGCCGCTTCGATGCCCCGGGCGTAGGCCGCGCGTGCGTCGTCCGAGAGGCCCGCATCGGCGAGCGCGCGGCCCAAGGTCTTCCAGGCAGCCGAATACTGCGGATCGCGCCGCAGCGCCTCGCGCAAGTGCTCAATGCCACGCTCGCGCTGCCCCGCCTTCAGGTATTCGCTGCCGAGCGAGTAGCGCAGCAGCGCGCCGTCACGCGGCGTGCCGAGGAGCTTCTCGAGATTGGCAATGAGGGGTGCCGGCATTTCAGCTAAGATGACCCGGACCATTCTAAGCCCGCTTTCGCCATGAAAACCGCGATCCAGACCGCCGACGCGCCTGCGGCCATCGGCGCCTACTCCCAGGCCGTGCGCGCCGGGAATACCGTGTATCTCTCCGGCCAGATCGGCTTCGACCCCGCGACGATGCAGCTCGCGCAGGGCATCGATGCGCAGATCCACCGCGTGTTCGCCAATCTCGCCGCCGTGGCGCAGGCCGCGGGCCTCGGGCTCGGCCACGCTGTGCGCATGACCGTCTACCTCACCGATCTCGCGCATTTCGCCAAGGTGAACGAGACCA
>JAOUGZ010000614.1 GCA_029865405.1 Betaproteobacteria bacterium | reverse complement strand
CCTTGTCGAACGCCGCTTTCACGGCGAGGAACTCGTGCGGCGGGCACACGACCTCGATCGAGCCGTCGTCGTTGGCCTGCACGTCCTCGGCGCCGGCCTCCAGCGCCGCGTCCATGATTCTCTCTTCGCTCATGCCGGGCGCGAACACGAACTGCCCGCAGTGCTTGAACAGGAACGCGACCGAGCCGTCCGAGCCGAGGTTGCCGCCGTTCTTGGTGAACGCGTGGCGCACTTCGGCCACGGTGCGCGTGCGGTTGTCGGTGAGGCAGGCGGCAATCACCGCCGCGCCGCCCGGACCATAGCCCTCGTAGCGCACTTCCTCGTACGACACGCCCTCCAGCTGCCCGGAGCCGCGCTTGACGGCGTTCAGCACGCTGTCCTTGGCCATGTTCGCCTCGCGCGCCTTGTCCATGGCGAGCCGCAGCCGCGGGTTGGTGGCGGCATCCCCCCCGCCCAGTCTCGCGGCGACGGTGATCTCCTTGATCAAACGCGTAAAAACCTTGCCTTTCTTCGCGTCCGCCGCGGCCTTGCGGTGCTTGATGTTCGCCCATTTGCTGTGACCCGCCATGCGATAATTTTACCGCCATGCCTACTCCCCTCCTCGTCGCCAAGAGCGGCACGCTAGACCTGGTTCTGCTTTCCAATCTCGCCAACCGTCACGGCCTGATCACCGGCGCCACGGGCACCGGCAAGACCGTGACCCTGCAGACGCTCGCCGAGCAATTCTCGCGCGCGGGCGTGCCGGTGTTCATGGCCGACGTGAAGGGCGATCTGTCGGGCATGGCCAAGGCGGGCGGCGGCCACCCCAAGGTCGCCGAGCGCGCAAAGAGCCTGAAGCTCGATCTCAAGTACGAAGCGTCCCCGGTCGTGTTCTGGGACGTATTCGGCAAGAGCGGCCACCCGGTGCGCGCCACGGTGTCCGACATGGGGCCGCTGCTGCTTGCGCGCATGCTCAGCCTCAACGACACGCAGGAAGGCGTGCTCAACCTCGTGTTCAAGATCGCCGACGATGCCGGCCTGCTGCTGCTCGACCTGAAGGACCTGCGCGCCATCGTGCAGCACGTAGGCGACAACGCGGCGCAGTTCACCACGCACTACGGCAACGTATCCGCGGCGTCGGTCGGCGCCATCCAGCGCGGGCTGCTGACGCTGGAAAACCAGGGCGCGGCGCAGTTCTTCGGCGAGCCGATGCTCGATATCGCCGACCTGATGCAGGTCGCGGGCGGCAAGGGCGTCGTCAATGTGCTTGCCGCGGACCAGCTGATGAATTCGCCCAGGCTCTACGGCACCTTCCTGCTGTGGATGCTGGCGGAGCTGTTCGAAATGCTGCCCGAGGTGGGCGACCCGGACAAGCCGAAGCTGGTGTTCTTCTTCGACGAAGCGCACCTGCTGTTCGAAGACGCGCCCAAGGCGCTGCTCGAGAAGATCGAGCAGGTGGTGCGCCTCATCCGCTCCAAAGGCGTCGGCGTGTACTTCGTGACGCAGAATCCCCTCGACATTCCCGAGACGGTCCTCGGCCAGCTCGGCAACCGGGTGCAGCATGCCTTGCGCGCTTTCACGCCGCGGGACCAAAAGGCCGTGAAGTCGGCAGCCGAGACCATGCGCCCGAATCCCAAGCTGAAGATCGAGCAGGCGATCACGGAGCTCGGCGTGGGCGAGGCGCTGGTGAGCTTTCTCGACGAAAAGGGCCGCCCGAACGTTACCGAGCGCGCTTTCGTCGTGCCGCCGGGCAGCCAGCTCGGCCCGCTCACGGAAGCGGAGCGCAAGGCGGCGGTCGCGGGATCGTCGCTCGCCGGTCATTACGAGAAGGTCGTCGACCGCGAGTCGGCCTATGAGAAGCTCAAGGCGCGCACCGAGCAGCTCGCCCAGGAGCAGGCGGCGCAGACGCAGGCCGCGCAGGCTCCGAAGGAAACAAGCGTGGCCTCCGACATCCTGTTCGGCAAGACCGGCCCGCGCGGCGGGCGTCAGTCGCAGGGCCTGATCGAAGTGATGGCGAAGAGCGCGGTGCGCACCGTGGGCTCGCAGGTGGGACGCGAACTCATACGCGGGGTTCTCGGCTCGCTGCTCGGCAAGCGTCGTTGAGTCCCGCGGTTTACCGCGGCTGGGGGATGCTGTTCGCGCTCGCCGGTACGGTGGCATTCGCTTTTCGCCCGGTGCTCATCAAGCTGGGCTACGCATCTGCGCCGGTGAGCGCCACGACGCTTCTTTTCCTGCGTATGAGCCTGTCGCTACCGTTCTTCGCCGCGGTGGCGTGGTGGCTAAGGCACGAGCCACGGCTCGCGCGGCGCGATTGGGCGGGCATCGTCGGCCTGGGGTTCCTCGGCTACTACCTCGCGAGCCTGCTCGACTTCCTCGGCCTGCAGTACGTGCCGGCGGGCCTGGGGCGGCTGATCATGTTCCTCTACCCGACGCTCGTGGTGATCCTCTCGGCGCTGTTTCTGCAGCGCCGCCCCACCGGGCGCGAGATCGCGGCACTCGCCATGACTTACGCCGGCATCGCGCTCGTGC
>JAOUGZ010000613.1 GCA_029865405.1 Betaproteobacteria bacterium | reverse complement strand
CGGCGCGCCTTTTTCGACTTTCGCCCCGGGCTGCACCAGGAGCGCAATCACCTTGCCGGGCATCGGCGCGGCGAGGCTGCCCGGCGCGCTCTCGTCCTCGTCGGCGGGCAGACCGTCCTCCAGCCGCAGCACCGCGCGCGCGCCCCGCGCGGCCACGTACCAGTGCTGCGCCACGTGCACCGCGCGCGCCTCGAACACGGAGCCGTCGAGCTGCAGCCGCAGGCTCCCCGGCGCAGTGCGCTCGCCCGCCAGCGCGTACTCGCGGCCGTCGATCGTCAGCCCGTACGAGCCGGGGCGGAACTGCAGCGTGACCTCGTGGCGCGCGCCGTGTTCCGCGAACACGAATCGGTGGTGCGAGCCCTGGTTGAGGCGCCAGCCGTCGACGCTGTCCCAGGGCGAGTAGGGGTCGCCCGAGCCCGCGGCGCGCGCACGCGCCTCGTCGGCCTCTTCCAGCAGCTCGGCCATGGCCGCCGCCGCGAGCAGCTCGTGCGAGGCGGCCTGCGCCGGCGGGAAGAGCTCGGCGCGGCTGCGCTCGATGAGCCCGGTATCCAGGTCGCCGGACGAAAACGCCCGGCTACGCACCACGCGCTCGAGGAAGGCGACGTTGGTCTGCACGCCCGCGACTTCCACCGCGGCGAGCGCGGCGCCGAGGCGCGCCAGCGCCGCCGGCCGGTCCTCGCCCCAGGCGATGAGCTTGGCGATCATCGGGTCGTAATGTGGCGTGATCGTGGCTCCGGACTCGACCCCGGTGTCGATGCGCACGGCTTGCGTCGCCTCCGGAAAGCGCAGATGCGCCAGGTGTCCCGTCTGCGGCAGGAAGCCGCGCGCCGGATCCTCCGCATAGAGCCGCGCCTCGATGGCATGGCCTTTGATCGACAGCCTGTCCTGCGCGAGCGGCAGCGGCTCGCCCGCGGCGACGCGCAGCTGCCACTCTACGAGGTCCAGGCCGGTGATCATCTCGGTCACCGGGTGCTCGACCTGCAGGCGCGTGTTCATCTCCATGAAGTAGAACTTCCCGTCCTGCTCGGCGATGAACTCCACGGTGCCCGCGCCGACGTAGCCGACCGCGCGCGCCGCCGCCACCGCCGCCTCGCCCATCTCCTTGCGCCGCGCCGCGCTCATGCCGGGGGCGGGCGCCTCTTCCAGCACCTTCTGATGGCGGCGCTGCACCGAGCAGTCGCGTTCGAAGAGGTAGACGCAGCCGCCCTTCGCGTCGCCGAATACCTGCACCTCGATGTGGCGCGGGCGCTCGAGATAGCGCTCGATCAGCACGCGCGCGTCGCCGAACGCGGCCTTCGCCTCGCGCTGCGCGCCCTCGAGCGCGCCCTGGAACTCGGCCGCCTTCGTGACGATGCGCATGCCCTTGCCGCCGCCGCCCGCCGAGGCCTTGATCAGCGCCGGATAACCGATCTTCTCGGCTTCCTTCGCCAGGAACGCGGGCTCCTGCTTCTCGCCGTGGTAGCCGGGCACGAGCGGCACTTTCGCCTTCTCCATCAGGCGCTTGGCAGCCGACTTGTCGCCCATGGCGGCGATCGCCTCGGGCGGCGGCCCGATGAACACCAGCCCCGCCTGGGCGCAGGCGCGCGCGAAGCCCTCGTTCTCCGAGAGAAAGCCGTAACCCGGGTGGATGGCCTGCGCGCCGCACTTCAGCGCCGCCTCGATGACGCGCTCGCCGCGCAGGTAGCTCTCCGTCGCCGGCGCCGGGCCGAGCAGGAACGCCTCGTCGGCGAGCTTCACGTGGCGCGCGCCGGCGTCGGCCTCCGAGTACACCGCGACGACCCCGATCCCCAGGCGCCGCGCGGTGGCGGCGACGCGGCAGGCGATCTCGCCGCGGTTGGCGATGAGGATCCTCGAGAACATCAGCGCTTCCAGGCCGGCTTGCGCTTCTCGAGGAAGGAGGCCACGCCTTCCTTGCCCTCGGGCGTGGCGCGGATCTCGGCGATGCGCTTCGCCGTATCGGCGATCATCGCGTCGTCCACGGTGCCGGAAGCGACGAAGCGGATCAAATCCTTGATCTTCGCCATCGACTGCGGCCCCCCCGCCAACAGGTTCTCGAGAATTTTATCGATCTCGGCGTCGAGTTTTTCCGACGCCGAGACATGCGACAACAACCCAATGCGATGCGCCTCGATCCCGTCGAACACCTCCGCCGACAAGAAATAGCGCCGCGCCATCCGTTCCCCCATTGCCCGCACCACATAAGGACTGATGGTCGCCGGCGACAATCCAATCTTCGCCTCCGACAAACAGAACTTCGCCTCCGGCACGCCGACGGCGATGTCGCACGCCGCGACCAGGCCGATTCCGCCCGCATAGGCGGGCCCGTGCACGCGCGCGATGGTGGGCTTCTTCATCCGGTCGAGCGTCTTCAGCATGCCCGCGAGCCCTTGCGCGTCGGCGAGGTTCTGCTCGTAGGTGTAGCCGGACATGCGCTTCATCCAGTTGAGGTCGCCCCCGGCGCAAAAGGCCGGCCCGTTGCCGCCGAGGACCACCACGCGCACCGCGTCGTCGGC
>JAOUGZ010000092.1 GCA_029865405.1 Betaproteobacteria bacterium | reverse complement strand
GTGGGATCGCTGACGCGCGCCGTGAACCGCATGGCGAAGGACCTGGAGGATCGCGAACGCGAAGTCGCGGTGGCGCGCGAGCGGCGCGCGCACCGCGAGAAGATGGTGGCGCTCGGCACCATGGCGAACCGCGTGGCGCATGAGATCGGCAATCCGCTGTCGACGATCGCGGCGCTGGCGGAGTACGCCCGCAACCAGCCGGGGGGGGAGGCGTGCCGCGAGTGCCGGCCGGACCTGATCCTCAAGGAAACGCGGCGCATTGCCGACATGACGCGCCAGATCGCGGACTTCGCCGTGCCCGGCGACGCGGCGCCCGAGCCGGTGAACCTGGCGGCGATGCTGGGGGCGCTGGCCGGGTTCCTCGAGTTCGATTCTCAGTTCAGCGCGACGCGGGTGGAGTTGCGCCTGCCGCCGCGCCTGCCGCTGCTGGTGGTGGTGCCGGGGCAGTTGAGCGAGGTGCTGATGAACCTACTCCTGCTCAGCCTGGGCGCGGACGGTGCGCCGCGGCCGGAGCGCATCACGGTCGAGGCCGAGGCCGGCGGCGCGGGCCTCACGCTGCGCGTCAGCGGCAGCACCGCGCCGGGCGACGGCGCGCGGCTGGAGCGCACGCGGCGGCTTGTCGAAGGCATGGGCGGGCGCATGCACGACGCCGCGCCCGCCGCGGGCGGCTGGGGGATCGAGTTGCCCGCCTACGAAGCAGCCGCGAGGGCCTGACGGCGATGCCCTCGCTGCAAGTGCTGGTGATCGACGACGAGCCTGCCCTCCGGCAGATGCTGACGCTGATGCTGATGCGCGCCGGCTACGAGGTGGAGGCGGCGGCCTCCGCCGAGGAGGCCGCGGCGCGCCTCGCCAAGGGCGAGTTCGACGTCGCGCTGTGCGACATCAAGCTGCCGGGCATGAGCGGCATCGAGCTCCTGCGCCGCACCAAGGCGAGCGGCAGCGACGTCTTCTTCATCATGATCACCGCCTTCGCTTCGGTGGATACCGCGATAGAGGCCCTCAAGGCCGGCGCGACCGACTACATCGTCAAGCCGGCCCGCAACGAGGAGATCCTGCACCGGCTGTCGCAGATCGAGGCACTGCGCGGCCTGAAGAACGAGAACCGGGCCCTGCGCAACATGGTGCTTGGCAGCCGCGACCAATGGTTCCGCTTCCGCGCGGGCAGCATGCAGGAACTGGAGCGCATGGTGACCAAGGTCGCGCCCACCGACAGTACCGTGCTGGTCACCGGCGAAAGCGGCACCGGCAAGGGCGTGGTCGCTCGGCAGATCCACGAGCTCTCGGCGCGCAAGGATGCGCCCTTCATCCCGGTCAACTGCGGCGCGATCCCCGAGAACCTGCTCGAGAGCGAGTTCTTCGGCCACACCAAGGGCGCCTTCACCAGCGCGGACCGGGCGCGCAAGGGCCTGTTCTTGCAGGCCGACCGCGGCACCATCTTCCTGGACGAGATCGGCGAGCTGCCCTTGTCCATGCAGACCAAGCTGCTGCACGTGGTCGAGGACAAGCGGGTGCGGCCGATCGGCGGCGAAGCGGTGCGCGAGGTCGACGTGCGCATCATCGCCGCGACCAATCGCGACCCGCAGGCAATGGTGGCGAGCGGCAAGTTCCGCGAGGACCTGTTCTACCGGCTGAGCGTGTTCCGCATCCATGTGCCCGCCCTGCGGGAGCGGCGCGAGGACATCGCGGAGCTGGTGCGCTTCATCCTCGCGCGCATCGGCCGCGGCGGCGGCGCGCCGCGCAAGCTGGACATCGATCCCGTCGCCGAAGAACTGCTCGTCGCCTATGACTGGCCCGGCAACGTGCGCGAGCTCGACAACGTCATCAACCGCGCCACCATCCTCGCCGACGGCGACACCATCACCCCTGCGGACCTGCCGCCCGAGGTCGCGCGCACGCAGCTTGCGGCGGCGGAATCCGGCACGCGAATTGCTTCGCAAAGCTCGCTGCGCGAGCAGATGCGGCGAATGGAAACGGAAACCATCCTGCGCACGCTGCGCGAGTGCAACGGCGATCGCAAGGCAGCCGCGCAGCAGCTGGGCATGGGGCTGTCGAGCCTCTACCGGAAGCTGGAGGGCATCGAACCAGAATCCGCGCCCGCTGCCGCATTGCCAAGCCCTGGGGGTAACGTCTGAGAGGAGTAGCGGCAAGGATGATGGCATGTCGGAAGAACGCCTTGACCGGGGCCGCACGGCGAGCCGCGGGCTTGTGCCTGGCGGCGGCGCTGTCGACCGCCGTCGCGGCTGCCCCGGAGGACGACCACCGCCGCGGCGAGGAGGCCTTCCGGCGCGGCGACATCGTCGGCGCGATGGCCGCGCTGCGCGGCGCAGCCGAAGCCGGCCACGCGCCTTCCCAGGTGCTGCTCGGCAGCATTCTCGACCAGGCCGAGCTCAACGACGAAGCGCTCACTTGGTACCGCAAGGCAGCACAGCAGGGAGACGCCGGCGGCGAATATGGCGTGGGCACCATGTTTCTCTCCGGCGAGGGCGTGGGCAGGGACGCGGCGCAGGCCTACTCCTGGTTCCTGCGCGCGGCCGAAAGGCAGCACGGCCCGGCAGTGATCGCGCTGGCGAGCGCCTATCTGGGTGCGGAAAAGGGCGGCCTGCCGCCGGGCCTGGACAAGGACCGCGCGGCGCAATGGCTGCGCAAGGCCGCGGCGCTCGAGCACTTGCCCGCGCTCGACGCGCTCGCCAGCGCGTACCGCACGGGCGGCTTCGGCATTTCTCCGGATGCCGCGCAGGCGGAGCAGTACGCGTCGCGCGCGGCAGCCATCCGCAGCAAGAGCGCGCCCGAGAAAGGGAGGAAGAAACGATGAGGCAGAACCTGGCAGTGACGCTCGCAGCCGCCGCCATCTTGGCCGCCAGCGGCACGGCAGGCGCCGCGGACATCGTGCGCGGCGCCGATCTCTACCAGCGCCATTGCGCGGGCTGCCACGGCGCCTCCGGCACCAGCACTTGGCCGGGCACGCCGAACCTGGCTCGGCGCGAGGGGCTGCTGCAGCCCGACACCGTGCTGCTGCAGGTGCTGCGCATGGGTCGCGGCACCAAGCCAGGATTCCGCGGCCTGCTCACCGACGCGGAAATCCTGGACGTCATCGCCTACAGCCGCACCCTGGCGCGATGAAGGCCCCCGCGCGCAGGGGGCTGCCATGAAAGCCGGCTACGCTGGCGGCGCTAACCCAGGGCAGGGGTCGGCCGGAAACCCGGACTTCACAGTGGCGATGGCGGTGGACCGCGCGGGTGCCGTGTGGGCGGGCACGCTGGGCAGCCGCTTGTCGCGGTTCGACGGCTCGCAATGGCGCCACTACTTGCGCGCCGATGGGCTCCCGGGGGAGCACGTCTTCATGCTGCACCGGGACGCGGCAGACCGGCTGTGGGTCGGCACCGACGGCGGCTTGGCGCGCGTCAGGTCGGGCAAGTTCGAGGTGATGACCACCAGGGAAGGCCTGTTCAGCAACGCCGTATTCGCCATGGCGAGCACGGCGCAGGACATCTGGGTGGGCGGCTTTGGCGGCTTGGCCCGCGTCCGCGGCGTCAAGTAGGACGGCGCTGCAAAGCGCCAATGTGCGGCGGCCTCAGTCGGCCGCGGCTCGCCGCGCGCGCGTGGCGAGCGCCCTGCGCACCACGAATGCCAGCTCCTCGCGGCGGTAGGGCTTGGGCAGCACGGCGTCGCGCTCCGGCTTGGGCAGGTGCTCGAGAATGCTCCCCGAGGCGTAACCCGTGGTGTAGAGCACGCCGAGGTCGGGCCGCAGCGCGCGCGCCTGCTGCGCCAGCACGGCGCCATTGACGCCCGGCAACGCCAGATCGGTGAACAGCAGATCGATTTCCGGCCTGCCGCGCAGGATCTGCAGCGCGCTCTCCGCATCCGCGGCTTGGTGGACGCGGTAACCCAGGCGCGTGAGGAAGCCGACCGCAATCGCGCGCACTGAGACATCGTCTTCGACCACCAGCACGGCCTCGCTGCCGAGCGGCGTGGCGCCGCTGCTGCGGGCGGCGTCAACCGGGGCCGCGTCCGCGGGCAGCGGCAGGTACAAGCGCACCGACGTTCCCTTGCCGACTTCGCTCTGCAATTGCACGCTGCCGCCCGACTGCCTCGCGAAGCCATACACCATCGACAGCCCGAGGCCGCTGCCCTTGCCGACCTCCTTCGTGGTGAAGAACGGCTCGATGGCGCGCGCCGCCACCTCCGGCGGCATGCCGGTGCCGGTGTCGCTGACCGATACCACTGCGTACTCGCCGGGATCGAGGTCGGGGACGGCTGGACGCTGGCCGGGCGCGATGTGCATGCGCCCCGACTGCAGCGTCAGGATGCCCCCGGCGGGCATCGCGTCGCGCGCATTCACCGCGAGGTTGAGCAGCGCAGTCTCGAGCTGGCCGGCGTCGGCGACCAGCGGGGGCAGGGAGGGATCGAGGTCGTCGTGCACCGCAATGTTTTCGCCCAGCGTGCGCCGGGTGAGGTCGCGGAACTCTAGGATCAGGTGATTGAGGTCGAGCGGCCGCGGGTGCAGCGGCTGCTTGCGCGCGAACGCGAGCAGCTTGCGCGTCACCAGCGCGCCGCGCTCGGCCGCGCCCGCCGCCTGGCGTGCCAGCGCCAGCGCCTGCGGCCGCTCCGCCGTCATGTCCTCCAGCATCTGCAGGTTGCCGGTGATCACCATCAGCAGGTTGTTGAAATCGTGCGCCACGCCGCCGGTGAGCTGGCCGAGTGCCTCCAGGCGCTGCGCGTGCAGCAGCGCCTCCTCGGTGGCGGCACGCTCGATCGCCGTGGCCACGATGTTGGCCACCGCCTGCATGAAATGCACGTCGTCCTCGGTCCATTCGCGCGGCGCGAACGTGCGCGCCGTGAGGCCCCCGATCACCTCGCCACGGCCAAACAGCGGCACGCACAGCGCGCTGCGCAGCCCGAGCTCGCGCACCACCTCGATGATGCCAAAGCGCGCCTCGGCCGCAGTGTCCGGGACGATGACGGGGACGCGCGCCGCGACCAGGTAGCCGGGCAGGAAGCTCGGGTCGTTGGGCGCGCGCATGCGCGCCGCTGCCGCCTCGTCGACGCCATGGCTGGCGACGCAGTGCAGCTCGCGCCGGTCCGGCGTCAGGCGGAACGCGACCACCGCGTCGAGCTGCATGGCCTCGGCCACCAGTGGGCAGGCCGCGTGAATCAGGGTCGCGACGTCGGGCTCGGCGAGCGCGCGCAGGCCGAATTGCGCCACGTAAGAGTTGTAGCGACCGCGCAGCACGGCCTCGCGCGTGCGCTTGAGGTCGGATACGTCGCGCACCGACGCCGCATACAGGTCTCGACCACCGGCGCGCAGCGGGCCAAGGGCGATCTCGACCGGGAATTCCGTGCCGTCGTGGCGCAGGGCGTAGAGGCCCGGTCCCGCGCCCATGTGGCGCGTCGCCGGCGCGCGCACATAGGCCTCGCGGTGCGCAAGGTGGGCGCTGCGGAACCTCGGCGGCACCAGCATCTCGATTGCCTGGCCGATCAGCTGCGCGCGCGGCACGCCGAACTGGCGCTCGGCCTGCGCGTTCGCGAGCACGATGCGGCCGTCGCGCTCGATCACCAGGATCGCGTCGGGCGCGGTCTCGAACAACGCGCCGTAGATTTCCGTCGGTTCGTCGGCCATGGGCTTGCGCGGGCACGCTTCCAGCGCTGCCCGCCAGTGTAGTCGCGACGGGCGCAGCGCGCATCTGCCCGCGGCGCCGCGCGCCGCGCCACTGTGCCGACGTCGCGTGCTCGTCCCTCGAGCGCTGGCTGTAATGGCCCAACAGGTTGTTTCTGTTCATTCGGACCGGGTTTGCGAGACTGCGAGCTACTACCCGATCCCTTGCTCGCAGGCGCTCAGCCGAATGAACCGCCACGAGAATGCCCGACACTCGTTTGCCCGTCGAATCGAATTGGTCCGAAGAATCGTTGAACAATCGCTGACGCCTGCCGAACCGCTGCGCCCGGTGCCTGAACGCACAGCCGGCGCACCCACTCAGGTTTAGGGTGGGGCCATGAGAGGCAAAGGTGTCGCCGTGCGCATCGGCCGCCCGTCCGGCAGCGCCCTCCGTTCGTCGCAATCGAGCGTCAGACACTGTTGCGAGCGGGACTCCTTCCTCGCTCTGCGGCGCCCGGCGCGCGATGCTGACGGCGCAGGAGGTGTCCCATGAACGCGCTACAGCACAGTACCGAGTTCATCCGGCTGGAGTCCGACCTGGCCGCACGCCTGGAAGCGGTATTCCGGCGCTGTCCCGCGCTGCACGGCTTCTCCGTGCAGCCCGGCGCGAGCGTGACCCGCGAGCGGGTCGTCCTCGATCTGCAGAACGATCTCTGCATCGCCGACGTCGTTCTGCACCAGCCGCTGGACCGCGAGCAGGCCGTGACGCTCATCGAGGACATCTCGCAGGCGCTGCTCGAGCTCGTGGACGAGCAGCCGGACGCGATCGCGCTGCTGCGCGGCCGCACCTTCGCCAGCGTCCTGCACTGAGGAGGGCCCATGCTCAAGCACGCGCTCGTTGCGATCGCCCTGGTTCTCGGGGCCAGCGTCTCCAAGGCGCAGGATCTGGGCCAGCCGCTGCTCCTCGTGGCTTCGCCCGACCTCAAGGGCCCGTACCACCACACGGCCGTACTGGTCGTGCCGATGGGCGGCCAGCACATCGGCTTCATCCTCAACCGCGCCACCGAGGTGAAGCTCGCCACGCTCTTTCCCGAGCACGCACCGTCCGCCAAGGTCGCCGATCCGGTCTTCTTCGGCGGCCCGGAGCGCATCAACGCCATCTTTGCCGTGGTGCCGCGCAACCCCGGCGGCACGTCGGTGCGCCTTTTCGGCGAGCTCTTCGTGACCGTGCAGGCGGAGATCGTGGACCGCATCATCGAGCAGACGCCGAACGACGCGCGCTACTTTGCCGGCTTCGTCGGCTGGCAGCCGGGCGAGCTCGCCGCCGAGCTCGAGAAGGGGTTCTGGTACACCGCCGATCCCGATGCGGCCCTGGTTTTCGAGCACGACACCGCCACGATGTGGGAGACGCTGATCAAGCGCCTGGGCAAGCGCCTGGCGCCGGGCGAGGGGATGGTCGAGGCGTAGCACCCCACCCCACCCGCGGTAAACTCCGCACTCCGGAAGTCCGAGCGCCCCGTCGCGGGGCGCTTTTTTTCGTTTACCGTGGACGCAGCAATGAACGCACCCGAGATCCAGTTCGACCCCGAATCCGCGCGCTTCGGATCCGCGCGCTCGCAAAAGCGCCTCGAAGACGACCGTCTGCTCGTCGGCAAGGGGATGTTCAGCGACGACCGGCTGTTCGACAGGGAAGCCGCGCTCGTCGTGGTGCGCTCGCCGCACGCGCACGCGCGCATCAAGTCCGTGAACCTGGATGCGGTGCGCGCCGCGCCCGGCGTGCTCGCCGCGTGGACGATGGCCGAACTCGCCGCGGACGGCGTGAAGCACATCCCGGTGCCGGCGCTGTTCAAGCGCGCCGACGGCCAGCCGCTGTCGGCGCCGCCGCGCACGCCGCTCGCCGGCGAGCGCGCGCTCTACGTCGGTCACCCGGTTGTGGCGATCGTCGCCGCGACGCGCATGCAGGCGCAGGACGCCGCCGAGCTCGCCGAGATCGAGTACGAGGATCTGCCCTGCGTGGTGGATCCGAGAGAGGCGGTGAAAGAAGGTGCACCGCAACTCTGGCCCGAGGCGCCGGGCAACGTCGCCGGCGAGACGCGCTACGGCAAGCCCGAGGAGGCCGCGGCCGCGTTCAAGCGCGCCGCGCACGTCACCGAGATCGAGCTGCACAACCAGCGCGTCATCGCCGTGGCGATGGAGCCGCGCTGCGCGATCGGGGTGCACGAGAAGGGGCGCACGACCGTATACACGCAGAGCCAGCAGCCCACCGGCGCGCGCGATGCGCTCGCCGCCGCCCTCGGCGCGAAGCCCGCGGAGCTGCGCGTGGTGAACGGCGACATCGGCGGCGGCTTCGGCATGAAGACCGGCGCCACGCCCGAGGAGGCGCTCGTCGCCTACGCGGCGAAGAAGCTCGGCCGGCCGGTGCGCTGGCGCGGCGAGCGCAGCGAAGAGTTCCTCGCCGCGCACATGGGCCGCGACATGCATTTCAAGGCGGCGCTCGCGCTCGACAAGGATGGGCGCATCCTCGCGCTGCGCCTGCATATGCTCGGCAACATGGGCGCGGTGCCGGTGGGCTCGTCGGCCATGATCCCGCTCGCCATGGTGGCGAAGGTGCAGACTTCGGTGTATCGCGTGCCGGCGGCGGATTTTCATTTCCAGGGCGTGCTCACCAACACCATGGCCACCGGCGCCTACCGCGGCGCGGGCCGCCCCGAGGGCAACTACCTCATCGAGCGCCTGGTGGAGAAGGCCGGGCGCGAGATGGGCATCGACCCGGTGGAAATCCGCCGGCGCAACC
>JAOUGZ010000612.1 GCA_029865405.1 Betaproteobacteria bacterium | reverse complement strand
GCCCTTGCTGCGCCGTCAGCCCCGGGTAGCGCAGCGCCATCGCCATGGCTTCTTCGTCCAGGAGCATGCGCAGCGTGCGCACCCGTACACCCGATCCCACCGCCTCCACCACCTGGCCGTTGCCGACGTAGACGGCGGCGTGGCTCACCGGTGACAAGGTCATCAGCTGGATGCCGGCCGATCTGAGGGTCGAGGTCGAAGTGAGGATGATGTCGCCCGGTCGCAGGTCGGCGGGCGCGACGAGTGCGTCCTCGGCCGCAGGCTTGATCGAGGCGCCCTGAAAGCGCAGCAGCGGGATCGGTGAAACGTGCGGCGTGTCGCCCGCCTTCGGCGCGGGCCGGGTCTCGAACTGCGTAGCGCAGCCCTGCAGTGCCGCAACCATCAGACCGAAGACGAACCCTTTTTTCACGACCCACCCCCTGCGCCAGGCGTTGCCCCGGGTCCCCAGAGTGGGCTAACCCGGGTTGGGGATGGCTTACGGGCGGGTTACCGGTTGCTTACATGCATGCGGCGGGTCAGTCGGTCGCCGTCGTCAGGGGCGGCGCCACCTCTTCCAGCGACTTGCGCTCGGCGCGCACGCCGTAGGCGAGCACCGCCCCCACCGCGAGCAGCATGAGCGCCGCGCCGAGCAGGTAGCCGGCGAACACCGCGTCGCGCGAGCCGCTGCCGATCAGCGTGCCGAACAGCCACGGCGCGAGCACGCCGCCGCTGCCCGTGCCTACCGCGAAGAAGATCGCGATTGCGAGCGCGCGGATCTCGAGCGGAAATACTTCGCTCGCCGTGAGGTAGGCCGAGCTTGCGGCCGCCGAGGCGAAGAAGAAGATCACGCTCCACATCGCGGTCTGTCCCGCCGCCGACAGCAGGTCCTGGGTGAACAGCCACCCGGTGAGCGCGAGCAGCGTCGCCGACGTGCCGTAGGTGAGCGCGATCATCGGCCGGCGGCCGATGGTGTCGAACCAGTGCCCGAGCGCCACCGGGCCGAGGAAGTTGCCGATGGCGAAGGGCAGGAGGTACAGGCCGGTTTCTCCCGCCGGCACGCCGTAGAAGCGCGTCAGCACCAGCGCATAAGTGAAGAAGATGGCGTTGTAGAGAAAGGCCTGCGACATCATCAGCATCACGCACAGCGCCGAGCGCGAGCGATAGCGCGTGAACATGACGTGCGCGACCTGCGCGAGGCCGAAGCTGCGCTGCGGGCGCAGCACGATCTCGACGTCCGCGGGCGGCGGCGGCGCGCCGATCGAGCGCTCGATGCCGGCGATGATGCGCTCGGCCTCCGCCACGCGCCCGTGCGTCAGCAGCCAGCGCGGGCTCTCGGGGATGAAACGGCGGAAGAACAGGATCAGCAGGCCGACCGCGGCGCCGATGCCGAAGCCCAGGCGCCAGCCGAAGTCGGGCGCGAACAGCGCCGGGTCGAGCAGGAATACGGTGGCGCCGGAGCCGAGCGCGGCGCCGAGCCAGAAGCTGCCGTTGATCATCAGGCCGACGCGGCCGCGGTGGCGCGCCGGGATCAGCTCGTCGATGGCGGAATTGATCGCCGCGTATTCGCCGCCGATGCCGCAGCCGGTGATGAAGCGAAAGACGAAGAAGCTCCAGAAATCCCAGGAGAACGCGCCCAGGCCGACGCCGGCGAGATACACGCCGAGCGTGATGAAGAACAGGCGCTTGCGGCCGAAGCGGTCGGTGAGGCGCCCGAATACGAGCGCGCCGACGACCGCGCCCGAGAGGTAGCCGGTGCCGAGCAGCCCGATCTGGGCGGCGCTGAAGCCCATCGTCTCCGGGAGCTGCAGCACCCCGCTCACCGCGCCCTTGAACGTGACCTCGAGCCCGTCGAGAATCCAGGTCACCCCGAGCGCGAGCACGACCAGCCAGTGAAAGCGGCTCCAGGGCAGCTGGTCCAGGCGTGCCGGAATGCGCGTGCGTATCAGGGTCTCGCTCACCGGCTACGTGTTACACCGGGCGCGTGCCCGCGCACAAGCCCCGCGCTCGAAACCGCACGGAACCATCGCGACGCATCGGAGTCAGGCTTGGGGGACCCCGTAAAAGGAGCTGAACGGATGCAGAAGCTTGCAGCGGTATTCTTTTGTCTTGGTCTCGGCGCGGCGGGCACCGCGACCGCGCAGGCCGTGGCGAAGCCCGACGGCGCTTGGCGCGGCGCGCTCGGCGCCAACGTCAACTCGGCGAGCGGCAACAACGAAAGCGTCAACGCCGGCCTCAATGCCGACGCCGTGCGCCAGACCAAGATCGACAAGCTGGTCGGCTTCGTGCAGAGCCTGTACGGCCGGCGCGAGCAGAACGGCGTCAGCGAGCTCACGGCGAGCCGCTTTCGTGCCGGCACGCGCTACGACCGGGACATCAGCGATCTCACCTACGGCTTCGTCGGCTACGACGTGGAAAAGAACAAGCTGAACGACCTCAAGTGGCGCCATTCGCCTTCGCTGGGCGCGGGCCTGCACCTGCGCAAGACCGAGACCTTCACCTTCGACGTCTTCGCCGGCTACTCGTACAACCGCGAGACG
>JAOUGZ010000091.1 GCA_029865405.1 Betaproteobacteria bacterium | reverse complement strand
GCGGCGGATCCTGGTTTCGCGCGACACCATGGAACGGTGCGCCGGCGCCTTCGATTTCGTATCATGTGGCACCTATCCGGTAAAAGGCCGCGCCCAGCCGGTGGAACTGTTCGAGCCGCGCAGGAAATCATGAGACGCCTCGCCGCGCTTTTGCTCCTCGCCCCGCTGCTCGGCTTCGCCGAGCCGGCGACCCTGATCCGCGATACCGAGTTGCGGGCCGCGCCCGCGACCGACGCGCCCGTCGTGGCCCCGCTTGGCGTTAACGCCAAGGTCGACGCGCTGGAGCGCAAGGGCGGCTGGACGCGCGTCAGGGCCGAAGGCGGAACCGAGGGCTGGGTGCGCATGCTCGTGCTGCGCTACGCCGGCACGGGCGAAGCGAAGCAGGGCGACTCGGGCATCGTGCAGATCCTCAATGTCGCCCGCACCGGCACCAGCGGCACGCAGGTCGCGACCGGCGTGCGCGGCCTGGATGCCGAGCAGCTCGCCAACGCCAAGCCGAACGCGGCGCAACTGCAAAAGCTCCAGGGCTACGCCGCCTCGGGCGACGCCGCGACGGGATTCGCGGCGAGCGGCAAGCTCGAGGCGCGAAAGATCGATTACCCGAAGGTGGGCGGATGAGAGTGCTCGCGCTCCTCGCCGCCCTGGCGCTCGCCGCGCCCGCCGCGGCGCAGTTCAACATCAACCTCAACCGCCTCCTCGACGTCGGCAAGAACGTGCAGAAGGCGACGAGCGAGGTGGACGAGAAGGAAGAGATCGAGATCGGCCGCGACATGGCGGCGCGGCTGCTGGGCGCCGCGCCCCTCGCCGCCGACGACGCGCTGCAGCGCTACGTGAACCACATCGGGCGCTGGCTCGCGCTGCAGACCGAGCGCCCGGGCCTGCCGTGGCGCTTCGGCGTGCTGGACGCGCCGCAGCTGAACGCCTTCGCCACGCCCGGCGGCCACATCTTCGTCACCCGCGGGCTCGTGGCGCGCATGCAGAACGAGGCCGAGCTCGCCGGCGTGCTCGCGCACGAGATCGCGCACGTGCTCAGGAAACATCACCTGAAGGCGATCCAGAAGGCCGCGCAGCTCGAGCTCGCCAATACCGTCATCGGCACCGTTGCGCGGCGCGACGACGCCTCGAACCGGCGCGAAAAGCTCCTCGCCGCCGGCAGCGAGCTCTTTGCGCGCGGCCTGGACAAGGAGGACGAGCTCGAAGCCGACCGTCTCGGCGTGGTCATCGCCGCGCGCGGCGGCTACGACGCCTACGGCCTGCCCGCGGTGCTGCAGACGCTGCAGGCGATGAACCCCGCGGACTCGGGGCTCGCGCTCATGTTCAAGACCCATCCGTCGACCGCCGAGCGGCTCGAGGCGCTCGGCACGATGCAGCCCACGCTCGATGCCTACGCGGGACTGCCGCAGCTTGCGCAACGCTTTGCCGGCACCGTCCGGCGCTAAAGGAGACTTGCATGAAAAGGACCCTGCTTCTCGCCCTGCTGCTCGCCGCCGGCCCGGCGCTCGCGCAGAACTCCGGTTGGTATATCGGCGGCGGCCTCGGCAGCACCAAGGCCGATTTCGTGCGCGGCGACTTCACCGGCCTCGCCACCGGCACGTACTCGGCCGATGACGACGACATCGGCACGCGGTTCTTCGGCGGCTACCGCTTTGCGCCCAACCTCGCGGTGGAGGGCGGCCTCGCTTTCCTCGGCAGCTACAAGCACCGTTTCAACAACGGCGGCAACGTCGCGGTGTACAACTACGACGCTAGCGCGCTGACCATAGCGCTCGCCGCGAACCTCCCGGTGGCGACCGGGTTCTCGCTCAATGGGCGCGTCGGCGTCGCGTTCACCGCGAGCGAGCTGCGCCTGCGCCGCGACAACGGCACCGCCACCGTGCCCTTCTGCCCCGACAGCTGGTGGTACAGCGACTGCTCGTCGCAGTCGACCAACCTCTACTGGGGCTTGGGCGTGCAGTTCGACGTCAGCCGGCGCTGGGGCATCCGGGTCGACTACGACAACTACGGCGAGGTGGGCGAGGAGTTCGAGACCGGCCGCGCCGACATCGATCAGGTGTCGGTGAACTTCCTCTGGCGCTTCTAGAAGTTCTCGCGGAAGAAGATGAAGTTGCGCGGCTGCGAGCCGTACAGGCCGAAGCCGGCGGAGGCGCGCGGCTTGTCGTCGTAGGCCGCGCCGGCGTCCCACTTGCCAAGCAGATAGGCCTTGCCGGCGTTGGTCGCCGGCAGCTCGCTCCCCGGGGCGCCGATCGCCGGGCAATAGGTTCCACCGGGCGAACCCAGGTTCGCGGTCAGCTGCACGGTCCCCTCGTTGCCGGCGCCGGGGCTCGCCATGGTGATCGTCGCCCGCCCTGAGGCGAGCGTGAGGTTTGCTTCCAGCATCGCCGTCTCGCAGGCAGCCAGGTTGGCGCCGGCCGCGAAGGCGAGCGCAAAGTCGGAGCGCGCGAACGGCGTGCAGTTGTCGTCGCCGTTCTGCATGAATTTCACGCCATCCCAGTACTGCGCTTCGAGCGCCACAAGGAGATCGCGGTTGCTCGGGCCGTAGATGCTCTGCATGACGAGCCGCCCGAAGCGAACGTCGGTTGTGCCGACGGCGAGATGGTCGTTGATCGCGTTGTTGTCGACGTCGAGATCGTAGGTCGCCAGGATCACGCCATCGCTGTCCGTGGGCGCGATGCCGAACGAGGTCGCCGCGAACGGCCCATCCGGAGTGTTCGTCGCGTTGCGGTCGAACGACAGGGCGATCTGCAACGGATTGGCGCCCGCCGTCTCCAGCAACCCCTGCGACCAGGCCGGCACTGCCAGATGCGTGGCGCTGATCCTCGCCGTGTGGTCCGTCGTGCCGCTGCGCGCGCCGATCGCGAACGCCGCCTTGGCGCCGCCAACCCCCGGATTCGGCACGTGCAGCGCGTACGCGCCGTCGTAGTTGCGCGTCCTCACGTTCTGCGTGTTCACGGCCTGCATGCGGAATCCGTCCAGCCGGATCGGCTCGTTCATGTACGCGAACGTCGAGGTCGGCGCACACGCGGCGTCGAAACGCGGCGTAAACGCCGGGGTGCCCGTCAGCTCGAACCATTTGGGGCGAAAGCGCCCGACGTAGCCGCCCGCCGCCCCCGTGCCGTCGAGGCCGCTGTTGCCGCCAACGCTGAAGCCGCCGATGCCGAAGTAGTTGGCCGATGAAGCCGACAGGAAGACATTGCCCGCCTCGCTGTAGCACCAATCGCCCGCGGTCGCCGAGCCGCCCGACCAGCTGCCCGCCGCGATCGTCGCCGCGCCCGCGCAGCCCACGCCGCGCGACATCGCGCCCGTGGCAACGCCCGGCAGGTTGCCGGTCGCGCTCACCGTGGTGCTCGCGGCGAAGTTGGGCGTCAGGCCGTTGTCGGTGATGTTGGCCCCTGGCAGCGGGTTGCCGGTGCCGTCGTCTTCCGCGCCGACCCAGCGGTAGGCGGCGAGCGTCATGGTGAAGTTATCGCCTGCGGCGGCAAGCACCGGGCTCGTGGCGAGCGTGCCATGCTGGATCGCGGTGCCCGCGTTTGCGCCGCGGACGGCAAAGCCGAAGGGCCGGGTCACGAATGCGTTGCTGGTGCCCGCAATGGTGGTCGCGGGCGCGGCGGCGGTGATGTGCCGGAACTGCAGCGTGATCTGCCCGGCGTCGGCGTAGTTGAAGAAGAACGGCGCCTCCGCGTTTGCCGTGGTGAAGCGGAAGCGGATCGTCGCCGGGTAGGTGCCCGCGCCCGCCGGCACGAAGGTGCCGGTGGGCGAACCGCTGCCCGAAGTCGTGGTGAGCGTCACGTTCTGCGTGCAGGCGGCCGGGCTGTTGCACTGCGCACCCACGTTGACATCGACCTCCGAGCCGCTCGGAAACACGCTCACGCAGGACCCGGTCACCGTGTCGGTTCGGATCGCCTGCAGAAAGAGCGACTGCGAGCCGGTGCCGGCGTTCGAGGGCTTGGCGGCGATCTGGTTGCCGATGGAGAGCGCGGCGTTTGCGCCGTTGGAGATGCGGAACGCGGAATTCACGAAGCTGATCGTCGGGTCCTCGGTCGCGTCCTCGGTGACGAAGGTGTCGTTGGCGTTCACCGTGAGGCTGAGCACCGCGCTCTGGCGCAGCCGCACGGTAAAGCTCTGCTCGGTGCCGGACCAGGCATAGGTCGCGGTCGCGCCCGCAGGCGTCCAGGTGCCGGCGCCCGAGACCAGGGTCGGCTGCCACGCCGCGGTCGCGGCGCCGGCGGAGACCGAAAGCGTGACCACTCGCCCGAGGGGTGCGTTGACCGGCGCGTGCGCCGCGTTGTGCGCGGTGATCGTCACTTCGGCGAAGTCGCAGTTCGCCACCGCGCTGCTCAGCGCGGAGATCGCGTAGTGGGCGACCGTGACCCGCGGGCGCAGGGCGAGCAAGTGCGCAGCGCCCATGTCGTCGACGGGCGGCGTGGACTGGGTCGCGGTGCGCGTGCCGGTGGCCCCGGCTGCGGCGCGCGGCTCGTAGCCCATCTCGATCGACAGCCCCAGCGCGTCCGGCACCGGCAACGAGGGCACGTCCACTTGCTCGGTCATGCCGGCGGGCGGGGTCCAGGTTGCCGAGGAGTTCGCGGCGAAAGATCCCACCAGCATGGTGTTCGTTTCGAGCAACGTGTTGATGCTCGGCGCCGTGTGCGTGGGCGCCACCGGCGTCGACTGGCCAGCTTGGGCGACGATCGGAGCGATCGTGTCGACGCCGGAGAAGCTCATGATGCCGCCCACCGCGCCGTTGTTGATCGGCGTGCCGCCGAAGCGCCATGTGTAGACCGCCGGCTCCGCGCCCGTGGCGACGCGCTGGTAGACATAGAGAATGTTGCCGAATCCTCCGGTGCCGCCGCCACTCGTCTGCTCGATGGAATTGACGAGCGTCCAGCCCGCCGGCGGCAGGATGCTGGTGGTGCAGGCGCCGCCGCTCGAGCCGCTGCACGGGCGCACCGCGATGCTCGCGACCATGACGTCGTTCAACGCCGTGCCGGCGGGCACGGGGATGCGCAGTCCGACCGAGCGCAGCGCAAAGAGCACGCCGTGGTTCGGGTCGGCGCCGCGGTTCTTGGTCAAGACGTAGGGGCCAAAGGTCCCCGTCGCGGTTTGCGGCGAGGTGAACAACGCGATCGACGCGTCGTTGCCAAAGGTGGTGACGTTCTCCCACTGGAACGTGAAGCCCGCGGGCAGCCCGCCCGTGATGTTCGAGTTGTCCGAGGTATGCGCGGTCATGACGAGCAGCGCGTCCTCGTCGATCGTGGTGTGAGTGCCCGTGGTAACCGTTCCCAGGTTCTGGTAGCACCAGTTTCCGCCGCCCGGAATCGTGCACGCCGGCTGCGTGCCGCCGGGCAGCGTTGCCGGCGCGAAGATGCCCTGGATGGGCTCCACGGGATCGACCCCGGCAAAGCGGGAGATGCGTCCGAGGAGGACGTTGCACCCCGATGCGGCGCCCCGCGTTATGGTGCTCGCATTGGTCGCCTGCGCGATGCGCCAGAAGAGCTTTGCCTGGTAGTTGCCGACCGGGGCGTGCGCAAACAGCGTGTTCCAACCCGCCATGTTGATGGCGACGTTGTCGCCGCTCGAGACCGCGGCGATCAGCAGGTCGCCGACGCTGCCCGCGGGCACCGACGGCGTGATCGACGGACAGTTGTTGGCGTTGACGGCGGCCACGGTGCCGACGCCCACGTACGTCGGACTCGTGGCAGCGGCCACGCCGGCCTGCGAGGCCGCGCGAAACGCGATCTGCGCGTGCGCGGTCGTCGCGGCGGCGAACGCCGCGAGCGCGAGAATGACGTTTCGATACAGTCCCATGGACGCGCGGATGACGAGACTAACTTAGCACCGAGCGGCGCAGCACAGGCGTGAAGGATTTCCCCCTCAATCGACCGCCCGACGAGAGGTATCCCCGGTGCGCTCGAAGGCGCGCCAGGGACCGCCCGGCCGGTCCTGGCAGGCGCCGTAGCGGAACGGCAACCAGTCGCGGCCGGGGTTCAAAAATCGTAAATCCGCGAACCAGGCGCAGGTCGAACCCACCGTCAGCCCGTCGAAGGCCGGCTTGTCGGCGAACCAGCGCATGAAGCCGAGCGCCGGGGAGGTCCATGCCTCGCGCGCCATGCGCTGCTCGGCCTCGGTCTCGCCGTAGCGCGTGCGCGTTTCCCAGCGCGCGCGCGCGAGCGGCTGGAAAGCGGCGTTCAGCCGCCCGACGAAGTCGTGCGCCGGGGGCAGCGGCTCGGTGCGGCGCAGGTTCACGTGCGCGAAGCGATGCGCCGCCTCGTCGCTCGCGAACACGGTCCAGTTGAAGGGCGTCACCGCGCGCGGGTGGGCGGCGATCTCGACCCCGCTCCAGCCTTGCGAGCGCGCGTATTCGCGCGCGTAGTCGAGCGCCTGTTCCTTGAGCAGGGCCTGGAAGCCAACGTAGGCGACGAGCACCGCTGCCGCCGCCATCGCCGGAACGCGCGAGCGGCGCCAGACGAGACAGGTGATGAGTCCCGCGAGAATGATGCCAGTGAACCACAGGTCGATGATGAAGGTCGTGCCCCAGGCGTAGCGGGCGTCCGAGAGCGGCGCGAAGATGATGGTGCCGAAGCTCGTGATGAGATCGCCCAGTATATGCGCGCCGAGGGAAAGCGCGCACACGCCGTAGAGCGCGCGCCAGCCGCGCGGCTCGCGCAGGATCTTGGCCAGCAGCCAGGACAGCAGCAGCGCCCACAGCGGCAGCAGCAGCACCGAGTGCGTCGGCCCGCGGTGCTGCTCGAGATAGAACACGGGCGAGACGAACGCAAGGACGAAATCGAGGTCCGGCGCCGCGCAGGCGAAGAAGCCCGCGGCCACGCGCCGCGGCAGTGAGCGCGGCGGAGCGTCCTTCGGCGCGGTGGCCCGGGCGAGCAGCGCGCCCGACAGCGCGTGCGTGAGCGTGTCCATAAATAGGGACAGACCCCATTATTCCGCAGAGCGAAAAAATGTGGTCTGTCCCCATTTAATCACGCCGCGCGCTTCTTCCTCTGCGCGTCGGTGGCGTGCATCTGCGCGTAGGCGCCGTGCGCGGCCGATTCGGCGTCGCCGACGTGCACCGGGTAGCCCATGTCGTCGAGCACCGAGCCGAGCGCCGATAGGCACAGCATGACGTTGTCCGGGCGGCAGGAGTAGCCCATGAGGCCGAAGCGCCAGATCTTGCCCTTCAACGGCCCCAGGCCCGCGCCGATCTCCAGGCCAAACTCGGAGAGCAGGCGTGAGCGCACCTGCGCTTCATCAACACCCTCGGCGCAGAACACGGCGTTCATCTGCGGCAGCTGGTGCTCTTCCTTGACGAGGAACTTGAGCCCCATCGCCTCGAGGCCCGCCTTCAGCGCGACGTGGTGGCGCCGGTGGCGCGCCCAGCAGTTGTCGAGCCCCTCCTCGCGAATGAGGAGCAGCGCCTCGTGCAGCGCGAAGAGCGAATTCGTCGGCGCGGTGTGGTGATAGGTGCGCGTGCCGTCGCCCCAGTAGCCGAGCAGCAGGTTCATGTCCATGAACCAGCTGTGGATCTTGTCTTTGCGCTTCTTCACGTGCTCGACGACGCGCTCGGAGAACGACACCGGCGACAGGCCCGGGGTGCAGGAGAGGCACTTCTGGCTCGCCGAGTAGATGGCGTCGATCTCCCATTCGTCCACCTTCACCGGCGTGCCGGCGAGCGAAGTGACCGCATCGACGATGACGAGCGCGCCGTGCTGGTGCGCGATCCGGGCCAGCTCTTTCGCGTCCGACTGCGCGCCGGTGGAGGTTTCCGCATGCACGAAGGCGAGGACGCTCGCGCCCTTCGCCTTCTTCAGCGCGTCCTCAACCTTCTGCGGATCGACCGGCTCGCCCCATTTGTCCTCGACGACGATGGGCGTGCCACCGCAGCGCAGCACGTTCTCCAGCATCCTGCCGCCGAACACGCCGTTCTGGCACACCACCACCTTGTCGCCCGGTGCGACGAGGTTGACGAAGCAGAATTCCATGCCCACCGAGCCCGGGCCGGAGAGCGGAAAGGTGAGCGGGTTCTTCGTCTGGTAGACGTACCGGAGGAGCGACTTCAGCTCCTCCATCATCTCGACGAACACCGGGTCGAGATAGCCGATCGCCGGCTGGCTCATGGTGGTGAGCACGCGCGGGTGGATCTCGGTGGGGCCGGGCCCCATCAGCGTGCGCTGCGGCGGATGAAAGGACGTGATGCGCTTGGAGGGGGCGTACTGGGTCATGGCTTGGCTCTCCGCGGTGATGCCGAAGGGCGCATCGTCCGGGCGCGACTTCACGCGCACCGGGTTCTTGGCGCTCGCTTCATTGAGGATCTCCACCGCGCTGATGCGGCCCTGGGTGACGCGCTCGACCTCGCCGGCCCAGCGCACCGGCACGTAGCCGGTCTTCACCCAGTTGTGCACGACCGCGCGG
>JAOUGZ010000090.1 GCA_029865405.1 Betaproteobacteria bacterium | reverse complement strand
TGCAGAATCCGTTCACCATCGCCGTGCTCGGGAAGGGCAGGTCGCGCAGCTTCTGCAGCGTGTCCCATCCCAGTCGGTTGAAGCCAAGGGCCTCCGCCGCATTGGCGAAGCGAGTGAACTCCTTGATGTCGGCGCCGGCGATGAAGTTCTCCTTCGCCGAGCGGATGACGAGGCCCTTGGGCTTGGCCGCGGCGATCGCGTCGAGCGCGGTGCCGAGCTCCTCCAGCGCCTCGCGCGAGAAGGTGTTGGTGGATTCGCCCTGCTTGTCGAAGGTGAGCCAGGCGAGGCCCTGGCGGTCCTGCTCCCAGCGCCAGTGCTTAAGCATCGTGTCGGTTATTCCGCGATCCATCAGGCGGCCTCCAGCAGCATTGCGCCGCCCAGCCCGCCGCCGATGCAGATCGAGGCCATGCCGCGCTTCGCGTTCTTGCGCTTCAAGAGCTGCAGCATGTGCAGGACGATACGCGCGCCCGAGGCGCCCACCGGGTGGCCGAGCGCCACCGCGCCGCCGTCCACGTTGAGCTTTTCCTGGTCGAGCTCGCCCATGGCGCGCTCGAGGCCCAGCTGCGCTTTGCAGTACTTCTCGTCCCTCCACGCGGCAAGGCAGCCCAGCACCTGCGCCGCAAACGCCTCGTTGATTTCCCAGTAGTCGAGGTCGCCCAGGCCCAGCCCATGGCGCTGCAGGATCGGCGTCGCGGCGTGCACCGGCCCGAGGCCCATCTGCGCCGGATCGAGCCCCGCCCACTGCGAGTCGACGATTCGACCCATGGGCGACAGGCCGTGGCGCTTCACGGCTTCCTCGGAGGCAAGAATCAGCCAGGCCGCGCCGTCCGTGATCTGCGAGCTGTTGCCCGGCGTCACGTTGCCGTACTTGCGGTCGAAGAAGGGCTTGAGCTTGGCCAGCCCCGCCATCGAGGCGTCGCGGCGCACGCCGTCGTCGAGGGCGTACGTATTGCCCTTGGCGTCGTAGAGCGCCTCGACCTCGCCGCCGCCGGGCTTGAGCGGGCCTTCGTCCTGCGCGCGCGCCACGCGCTGGTGACTGCGCACGGCGTAGGCGTCCATCTGTTCGCGTGTAATGCCGAAGCGGTAGGCGAGATTCTCCGCCGTCTGCCCCATGAGCAGGCCCACCATCGGGTCGGTGAGCCCCTTCATGATGCCAATCACGGGCGCGAGCAGCGCCTTGAACGGCATGCGCGCGAACAGCGCCACGCGCTGCCCGGCGGATCGCGCCGCCGCCAGGTCGGAAAACCAGCCCACCATGCGGTCGTTGTAGAGGAGCGGCGCGCGCGAGAGCGCATCGACGCCGCCTGCGAGCACGAGCTGCGAGCGGCCGGCGACGATGCTGTTGATGCCGGAATCGAGCGCCTGCATGCCGCTCGCGCAATTGCGCATCACCGTCCACCCCGGCACCTTCTCGCCACAACCCATGCGCAGCGCGGCGACGCGGCCGATGTTCACCTCGTCCACGGACGGCGCGGCGCAGCCGAGGATGACCTCGTCGAGCTCCTGCGGCGCGAACTTCTGGCGCACCAGCAGAGCGCGGCCCGCCTGCACCGCGAGGTCGCCCGCGGCGAACGGCCCGGGGCGGTTCTTGGATTTCAGGAACGGCGTGCGCGCGCCGTCGATGACGTAGATGGGCTGGCGGATCATGTCAGGCTGCCTTGGCGTGCGCCGGCTTCTCGTCGGCGAGCTTTTCCAGGATTTCTGCGCGGCCGAAATCCTGCGGGAAGTCGTCGACCATGATGACGCGCTTGCGCAACGCCTCCTTCTTCTGCCACTGCGCGTATTCCTCAGGCGTGATCACACCCTGGTCGCGCGCGAGTTGCGCCGTATCGGCGCCCGAGCGCGGCGCGAGCGCGCCGCTCTTCACTGCGTGGCGGAACTTCTTCTCGATCGGCTCGCAGGCCACCGTGGCGAGGAACGCCGCTTCCAGCACGGCGCCCGCGTCGGCGTCGCCCTTGGGCAGGTAGGTGCCGGCCGTCAGGCGATCGCGCGCGGCACCGGGCTCGAGCGCGATGCGGGCGCATTCGTGGTTGCGGGAGTCGAGCGGCGGGCGGAACGGCGTGCCCAGGGGGAAGATGGTCCAGCGCAGCAGCGCGGCGAGCGCCTTGACCGGGAAGTTGGAAAGCACCTGGTCGATCGCCTCCTGCGCCGAGTACAGCGCGTCGCGCACCGACCAGCGCACCAGCGGCAGATCGGTCTTGAGCCGGCCCTGGTCCTCGTAGTGCTTGAGGGTCGCCGACACCAGGTACATCATCGACAGCACGTCGCCCAGGCGCCCGGAGATCTTCTCCTTGCGTTTCAGTGCGCCGCCCATCGCCAGCATCGACACGTCGGCGAGGAAGGCAAAGGCGGCCGAGAGGCGCGTCACCTGGCGGTAGTAGTGGCGCGTTTCCGGCGCCGTGCTGAGTGGGGCGGTGGCGAACATGGCGCGCGTCAGGCCGTGCAGGAAAGCGCGTACGCCGTTGGAGATCGTGTGCCCGATATGTGCCGTCAGCGCGTCGTCGAAGTCGACCGAGGCTTGCGCGCCCTTCGTCTCCTTCGCGGCGCGCATTTCACGCAGCACGTAGGGATGGCTGCGGATTGCGCCCTGGCCAAAGATGATGAGCGTGCGCGTAAGGATGTTGGCGCCCTCCACGGTGATGCCGACCGGCAGGATCTGGTAGCCGCGGCCGACCCAGTTGTGGGGTCCGAGGCAGATGCCCTTGCCGCCGTGGATGTCCATCGCGTCATTCACGCAGTCGCGCGCCCGCTCGGTCATGTGGTACTTGGCGATCGCGGAGATCACCGAGGGTTTCTCGCCCAGGTCCACTGCGCCCGCGGTCATGATGCGCGTCGCCTCCATCATGTAGGCGTTGGCGGCGATGCGTCCCAGCGCCTCTTCCACGCCTTCGAGCCTGCCGATGGGCGTGCGGAACTGACTGCGCACGCGCGCATACGCCCCGGTGGAGCGCGCCAGCGCCTTGGCACCGCCCGCCGAGGACGCCGGCAGCGAGATCGAGCGCCCGGCGGCGAGGCTGTTCATCAGCATCATCCAGCCCTTGCCCGCGTACTCGCGCCCGCCGATGATCCACTCGAGCGGCACGAAGACGTCCTTGCCCGAGTTGGGGCCGTTCTGGAATGCACCGTTCAGCGGCAGGTGGCGCCGGCCGATGTTGACGCCCGGCGTCGCGGTCGGGATCAGCGCGCAGGTGATGCCCAGGTCCTCCTCGCCGCCGAGGAGATGCTCGGGGTCGTAGAGGCGGAATGCGAGGCCGAGCAGCGTCGACACCGGGCCGAGCGTGATGTAGCGCTTGTCCCAGGTGAGGCGCATGCCGAGCGTTTCCTTGCCCTGCCAGGTGCCCTTGCACACCACGCCGAAGTCCGGGATCGAAGCCGCATCCGACCCTGCTTCCGGGCTGGTGAGCGCGAAGCAGGGGATTTCCTGTCCCCTGGCGAGGCGCGGCAGGTAGTGGTTTTTCTGCTCCACGGTACCGTAGTGCAGGAGCAGCTCCGCCGGCCCGAGCGAGTTGGGCACCATGACGGTCACGGCGAGCGCGTTGCACCTCGAGGAGAGCTTGGTCACGACCTCGGAGTGCGCAAACGCCGAGAAGCCGAGGCCGCCGTACTGCTTCGGGATGATCATGCCGAAGAAGCCCTTGTCCTTGAGGAATTGCCAGAGCCGCGGCGGCAGATCGAGGCGCTCGTGCGTGATTTCCCAGTCGTTGGCCATCGCGCAGGCTTCCTCGACCGGGCCGTCGAGAAACGCCTGTTCTTCGCCGCTCAATTTCGGCGCGGGGGTGGCGAGGAGCCGCTCCCAGTCCGGGCGGCCGGAGAACAGATCGCCGTCCCACCACACTGTGCCGGCGTCGATCGCCTCCTTCTCGGTCGGCGACATGTCGGGAAGAATGCGCCGATACAGGGCGAGCACGCGGTCGCTGAGGAGACGGCGGCGCAGCGCCGGCACGTTGAGCGCCAGGGCGAGCGCCACGAACACGGCGGCGAGCACGATGTTGGTCGCCGCGCCGAAACCCAGCAGCACCGCCCATGCGGCGCCCATCACGCCAACGGCGGCGCTCCAGACGAAGATCGGCGCGCGCAGCGCGGCGAGCGCGAGAAGAACGGCGACGGTAGCGATGGCGAACGGGGTCATGTGGATTGTCCTCTTCGATCCTTCAGGCAGCGATGCGTACGTGTTGCGCGCCCGGCAGCGGCGCAAGCAGCCCTGCGCTCATGAACGCCGCCAGGCGATCCTCGAGCACGCGCGCGTCATAGCGGTCCTCGGGCTTCGCGCCAGCTATCAGCTGCACGGTATCGGTGGCCGCCAGCGTGTAGGCGAGCGTGCCGAACATGAAGTGCATGCGCCACACCAGCTCGTCCTTGGGCACCTCGGGCAGCGCGCGCACGAACGCCGCCTTGAAGCGTTCCATGGCGGGCGCGTACATCTGGCCGATGAGCTGGCGGATGGATTTCGCCGGCTCGGTATAGGCACGCCCGAGCAGCCGCGAGAACGTACGGCCGCCGCCGCGGGTGTCCTCGATCATGCGCAGGCTCGCGCCGATGAAAGCGCGGATGATCGCATCCGGCGTGAGCGGCTTGCCGAGGGCGTCCCGCTCGAGGCGCTCGAGCGCGGCGAGGCGCTCGGCGTTCATCGGGTCGAGGCGACGGCGGAACACCGCCTCGATGAGCGCGTCCTTCGAGCCGAAGTGATAATTGACCGCGGCGAGATTGACGCCCGCCTGTGCCGTCAGCATGCGCATCGACGCGCCCTCGAAGCCGTGCTGCATGAACAACTCCTCGGCGGCGTCGAGGATGCGGGTCTGGGTTTCTTTCAGGGGCTTCAGGGCGCGTACGCTCATGGCGGATCCGGTATTCAAACGAACGTTTGAATGATACGCGGCGAGCCCCTTAGCCGTCAAGGGGTTCGGCGGGTTGTTGCTGCTTTAGAATCCGCGCCTCCCCATGGCAAACCCCCGGCCCGGTCCCGTTCCTGGTCAACCCGCGCGCCGCAGCGATTGGCGCGTGATCGCGCTGCTCCTGCCCTATCTCTGGGAGTACCGCTGGCGCGTGTCGCTCGCGCTCGCGTTCCTCGTCGCCGCCAAGCTGGCCAATGTTGCCGTGCCGCTGGTGCTGAAAGAGGTGGTCGACGGGCTCGACCCGACGCTCGCCGTGCTCGCCGTGCCGGCGGCGCTGCTCGCCGCCTACGGGCTGCTGCGCTTCTCGACGACGCTGTTCGCCGAGCTGCGCGACGTGCTGTTCGTGCGCGTCACGCAGCGCGCCATCCGCCGTGTGGCGCTGGGCGTGTTCCGCCATCTGCACGAGCTGTCGCTGCGCTTTCACCTCGAGCGCCAGACGGGCGGCATGACGCGCGACATCGAGCGCGGCACGCGCGGCATTTCGACGCTGCTCTCCTACCTCATCTTTTCCATACTGCCGGTGATCCTGGAATTCGCGCTGGTGGCGGCAGTGCTGCTGGCGAAGTTCGACTGGCGCTTTGCTGCCATCACCTTTGGGGCGGTCGCCGTCTATCTCGCGTACACCTTCCTCGTGTCCGAGTGGCGCATCGCCATCCGCAAGCGCGCCAACGAGCTCGACTCGAAGGCCAACACGCGCGCCATCGACAGCCTGCTCAACTACGAGACCGTGAAGTACTTCGGCAACGAGGAATTCGAAGCAGGGCGCTACGACGAGAGCCTGATGCGCTACGAGTCGGCCGCCACCACCAGCGAAGCGTCGCTCGGCCTGCTCAACATCGGCCAGAGCCTGATCATCGCGGTGGCGGTGACCGCGCTCATGTTCCTAGTCGCCGAAGGCGTGGCTTCGCGCGAACTGACGCTCGGCGACCTGGTGCTGGTGAACGGCCTGCTCATCCAGCTCTACATCCCGCTCAACTTCCTCGGCATGGTGTACCGCGAGATCAAGCAGTCGCTCGCCGACATGGAGCGCATGTTCCGGTTGCTGAGCGAGAACCTCGAGGTGCGCGACAAGCCGGGCGCGCCTGCGCTCGCCCCGGGGCCGGCGTCGGTCGAGTTCCGCGAGGTCGATTTCGCCTACGAGCCCGCGCGCCGCATCCTGCACGGCGTGAGCTTTCGGATCCCAGCGGGACAGCGCGTGGCCGTCGTCGGGCACTCGGGCTCGGGCAAGTCGACGCTGGCGCGCCTTCTGTACCGTTTCTATGACGCGGGCGGCGGTGCCATCTGCGTGAACGGCGTCGATATCCGCGAGGTGACGCAGCGCAGCCTGCGCGCAGCGATCGGCATCGTGCCGCAGGACACGGTGCTGTTCAACGACACCATCCTCTACAACATCCGGTACGGGCGGCCCGAGGCCGGCGAGGCCGAAGTGATCGCCGCGGCGCGCGCGGCGCACATCCACGACTTCATCGAGAGCCTGCCCCTCAAGTACGAGAGCGCGGTGGGCGAGCGCGGCCTCAAGCTCTCGGGTGGCGAGAAGCAGCGCGTCGCGATCGCCCGTGCAATCCTCAAGAACCCGTCGATCCTGATCTTCGACGAGGCCACCTCGGCGCTCGACTCCAAGTCCGAGCGCGCCATCCAGGCCGAGCTGGAGCGCATCGCGCGCGGCCGCACGGCGCTCGTCATCGCGCACCGGCTCTCCACGGTCATGGATGCCGACCAGATCCTGGTGCTCGATCACGGCCGCATCGTCGAGCGCGGCACGCACGGCGAGCTGCTCGCCGCCCAGGGCGAATACGCGCGCATGTGGGCGCTGCAGCGCGAGGCCGCGCAGGCCGAGGAAGTGCTGGAGCGCGCCAAGGCGGCGTAAGGGTCCCGTCGGGCATAGTTCACACGCTTTCTAGGTCTGGCGACCTACCCCCTTATATTTGCTTGCATTTCGACTTCTACGTGCTTACACTCCCCCGCCACAGGAACGGATCGGGACTCATGCGCTCAGAAGAACGCCGGCTGCACCTGCTTGAAAAGATCGTCGCCATTTGCGCGCTCGCCGGCGTGCTGTTCGTCAGCATCGGCTTCGCGCGCGCCGGCGACGGTCCGAAGCTGCGCTCGTCGGTGGCGCTGGTGCAGGACGCCGACAGCGGCGAAACGCTGTACGAGAAGAACAGCGAAACCATCCTGCCGATCGCCTCGATCACCAAGCTGATGACCGCCATCGTGGTGCTGGAGCGCGGACTCGACCTCGAGGAGCGCGTGGCGGTGAGCGCCGCGGACTTGAAGGCGACGCGCAGCGCGCGCGCGCGCGGCCGGTTGCGCCCGGGTTCCGTGCTGTCTCGAGACGAGCTGCTGATGCTGACGCTGATGGCCTCCGAGAACCGCGCCGCGGCGGCGCTGGCGCGCACCTACCCCGGGGGCACGGAGGCGTTCGTCGCCGCCATGAACGCCGAAGCCGCACGCCTCGGCCTGCACGACACGCGCTTCGCCGATGCGACCGGCCTTTCGCGCGACAACGTTTCCAGCGCGCAGGATCTCGCCGGCCTGGTGCGGGCCGCGCACAGCTATGCCTTGATCCGCGAGTACTCGACGCTGCCGAGCGCGCACGTGCGCGCGCGCGGGGGCAAGGTGGGCTTTCGCAATACCAACAGCCTGGTGCGATCGGACGACTGGGATATCGAGCTGTCCAAGACCGGGTACATCAGCGCGGCCGGGCGCTGCCTGGTGATGCACATGCGCGTCGCCTCGCGCGACCTGGTCGTGATCCTGCTCGATTCCTTTGGCAAGTACACGCGCGTTGCCGACGCCCGGCGCATCCGCAAGTGGCTCGAAACCAGCGCGGCGCACGACCCGCAAAGCTAGGCCGCACCCGCTTCTACGGCTCGGTCGTCCCGGCGGACAGCTTCCGTGAGGACGTGATCGAGGGCCTGTCGCAGCCGCAGAAGGCGCTGCCGCCCAAGTACTTCTACGACGCCGACGGCAGCCGCCTGTTCGACCGCATCTGCCGCCTCGAGGAGTACTATCCGACGCGCGCCGAGCTGGCGCTGACGCGCGCGCACCTCGCCGACATCGCGCACTTCGCCAGGCGTGGCTGCGAGCTGGTCGAGTACGGCAGCGGCGAGAGCCTGAAGACCCGGCTGCTACTGCGCGCCTTGCGCCCCTCGGTGTACGTGCCCGTGGACATCTCGCACTCGGCGCTGGCGCACGCAGCGCGCCGCCTGTCGCGCGAATTCGCCTGGCTGCACATCTTCGCCGTTGTCGGTGACTTCTCGCAGCCGCTGCGGCTGCCGGTGTTTCGTGCGCGCGCCGGCCGGCGCCGCGTCGTCTATTTCCCCGGGTCGACGATCGGCAACCTGACGACGCAGGAGGCGTGCGCCTTCCTCGCCATGAGCCGCGCGCAGGTCGGCGCCGACGGCGCCATGCTCATCGGCGTCGACCTGAAGAAGGACGCCAATGTGCTGCACGCGGCCTACAACGACGCGCGCGGGGTCACCGCGCGCTTCAATCTGAACCTGCTGGCCCGCATCA
>JAOUGZ010000609.1 GCA_029865405.1 Betaproteobacteria bacterium | reverse complement strand
GCATCGTGCTGGTCCTCACCGCCTCCGAGGAAAACGGTTGCATCGGCTCGCGGCATCTGGCCGAGCTGCCGCAGCTGATGGGCAGGGCGGGCGCCCTGGTGGTCGGCGAGCCCACCTCGAACCACCCCTACGTCGGCCACAAAGGCTCGCTCAAGTTCCACGCGGACTTCCGCGGCGTCTCGGCGCACGGCTCGATGCCCGAGCTCGGCGTGAATGCGATCTACAAGGCGGCGCGCGCCGTTGGCGCGCTCGCCCAGTTCGATTTTCGCCAGCCGCCGCACCCAGTGATGGGCGCGGCGACACTCAGCGTCGGCACCTTCGAGGGCGGCTCCGGGGTCAACCTGGTGCCGGACGCCGCGCGCATCGGCGTCGACGTGCGCACCCTGCCCGGGATGGACCACGCGGCGCTGCTCGCGCGCCTGCGCGCGCTCATGGGCGGGGATGTCGAGATCGACGCCTTTTCCGACCTGCCGGCCGTGTGGACCGCGCCCGAGGCCGAATGGATGCAGCGGGTGTTCGAGATCTGCACGCCGTTCCTCGGCGTGGCGCCGGAGGTTCGCACCGCGACCTACATGACCGACGCGGCCAACCTGCGCAAGGTCTACGGCGAGGTACCCACCGTGGTGCTCGGGCCGGGCGAGCCGCAGATGGCGCACCAGACCGACGAGTACTGCAGCATGGAGCGCATCCGCCAGTCGGTCGACATCTACGAGAAGATCATCGCCGACTGGTGCAGCGCCTAGAGCGCGGCGACGCTGCGCCCGAAGGCGTCGACCATTGCCCAGTCGGTGAACTCGACCACGGCGCGCGGGTCGGTGGGCCCCCGGGTCAGCAACATGATGAAGCGGATGATCTGCCGGTCCCAGAAGCCGTATCTCGGATAGTCCAGCATCCCCGCGAACACGGCGACCTGCCGCGGACGCCAGCCGATCTGGCGCAGGAATTTCCTGACGTACGGGTTTGTTTCCGGCGTGTTCTTGTCCGGCTTGCGCGCCACGATGTTGACCGAGAAGAAGGCGCTCGGCTTGCGCTCGAGGATGCCGCGGTGTGCGCGCATGAACTCGGCAACCTGGGGGCGATGCTTGCCGTAGCGGATGCTCGCACCAACGATGACCTTGTCGAACGGCGCGAGATCGATTTCCGGCCGCTCGTGGAGGGAAACCAGCGTCACCGCGTGCCCTGAACGCTCGACGAGCTGCTGCAGGCGCCGGCAGATCTTCAACGTATGCCCGTCGACCGTCGAGTACAGAATCAGGATCCTGCTCATGGCGCCCGGCTATCGTCGAATCGATTGTTCGGTCCGGTTTGATCGTGATCAAACCCTGCGCCCCGGGCGATGAAAAGATGGCCGGCATGCTGCGCACGCTGATTCTGGCCTTGCTGCTCGTCCCGGGGCCCGCCCCCGCTGCGGACAGCGGCGCCCTGAAGACCGCGCCGCGCCTTGAGAGCCTGCAGATCGAGATCTGGCCGGAGTACGACCGGCCGGCGGCGCTGGTGATCCTGAAGGGCGAGCTCGCCGGCGACATCGCCCTGCCCGCAGCGCTGGCGCTGCGCATCCCCGCTTCCTCCGGCGGCCCCGCCGCGGTGGCCTACGCAGCCGCGAAGACGGGGCCGCTCCTCAATCTGCCCTACGATCGCTCGGCCGCCGCCGGCTTCATCCTGTTGCGCTTCGCTGTTCCGGGTCGCTTTTTCCACGTGGAGTTCTACGACCCGCTCGCCACTGCTCTGCCGGAACGCATCTACAAGTACCTCTGGCCGGGCGATCTGCCGGTCGGCGCGCTGCAGGTGGTCCTCCAGGAGCCGGCAGCCGCGAGCGGCATTTCCGTGCAGCCGGATCTGGCTGACGCGTCCATCGGCACCGACGGATTGCGCTATCGCGCGGCGCGGCTCGGTCCAGCCCCACAGGGGAAAGCCCTGCCCATCGAAATCCGCTACGCGAAGTCGGACCCGCGCACGTCGGTGGAAATCCTCAAGGCCGCGCCGCCGCTTTCCAGCCCTGCGCCCATCACCTCGTCCGAGGAAAGAGAGGCTTTCCGGCTGTTCATGGCCACGGCGGCTTTCGCGCTGCTGGCCGCGGGCGCGGGTCTGGTCTATTTCCTGTGGTGGCGCCCCCGATCGCGCCCGCAGGTCGCGGCGGCAGGCGGGAACTTCTGCGCCAAGTGCGGCCACGCACTGGCCGCCGGCGATCGCTTCTGCTCGAAGTGCGGCACGGCGCGCGCCTAGGCGGCCTTCACGCGACCAGGAAGTTGCGCATCATGCCCATATCCTCGTGCACGAGGTTGTGGCAGTGGTACAGGAACAGCCCGCGGAAGGCATCGAAACTCAACAGCACCCGCACGCGCTCGCCGGGCTGCACCAGCACGGTGTCCTTGACACCCTCGTCGAGAAAGCCCGCGCGCAGCGCCTCGAGACCGGACGGCGTGCCGAGCCGCTCGAGCACGCGAAACTGCACGCCGTGGACGTGCATCGGATGCGGGATGGCCATCATCGGCGTGCGGTTGCTGAACTCCCACACTTCGG
>JAOUGZ010000610.1 GCA_029865405.1 Betaproteobacteria bacterium | reverse complement strand
CGTGCTGGTGCCGCTCTACGGCTGGCTGTGCGCGCGCCTGCCGCGCGCGCGGCTGCTGCCGGTGGTGTACGCCTTCTTCGCGCTCAACCTCGTCGCGTTTTGGGCGCTGCTGCAATCCGGCGCCTCGACGCGCGCGCTCGCGCCGGCGTTCTTCGTCTGGGTGAGCGTGTTCAACCTGTTCGTGGTGTCGGTGTTCTGGAGCTTCATGGCGGACCTGTTCGACACGCGCGCTGCGGCGCGCCTGTACGGCGCCATCGCAGCGGGCGGCAGCTGCGGCGCGATCGCCGGCCCTACGATCAGCGCGCTCGCCGCGGCGCCGCTCGGCACGGCCAACCTGATGCTGGTCGCGGCCGCGTTGCTCGGCGCGGCGATCCTGTGCATCGCGCGGCTCGGGCGCTGGGCAGAGCGCCATCCCCGCGCCGGTGAGCCGAAGGCTGAAGCGCCGCTCGGCGGCTCGATGCTGGCCGGGGCGCGCGCCGCGCTCTCCTCGCCTTTTCTCCTCGCCATCTGCGGTTACCTGCTGTGCTACACGACGCTGTCCACCGCGCTCTACTTCCAGCAGATCGCCATCGTCGGCGCCGAGATCGCCGATGCCGCCGGGCGCACGCGGCTCTTCGCCACCCTCGACCTGGCGGTGAACTCGCTCACCCTCATCCTGCAGATCCTCGCCTTCGCGCGGCTCGGCGCGCTGCTCGGCCCGGCGTGGATGCTCGCGCTGCTGCCGCTCGTCTCCATCGCCGGCTTCGCGTGGCTGGCCGCAGCGCCCGGGATCGCGGCGCTCGCCGTATTCACCGTCGCCCGCCGCGCATGCAACTTCGCCCTGTCGCGGCCCGTGCGCGAGGCGCTCTACACCGTGGTGACGCGCGAGGAGCGCTACAAGGCCAAGGCGTTCATCGACACCGTCGTGTACCGCGGCGGCGACGCCTTCGCCGCGTGGCTGATCGGCGCGCTGCGCGGCCTGGGCTTCGGCTTCGCCGCCGTCTCGCTTGCCGCGCTGCCGGTCGGCGCGGCCTGGCTCGGCCTCGCCTTCTTCCTCGGCGCTAGAATGAAGGCATGGACGCGCGCCGACGCGCAATCCTCGGCGCCCTCGCCGGTTTCGCGGTGACGCGGGCGGCGGGCGGCGCGCAACGCATGCACACACGACCTATCCCCGCGAGCGGCGAGGCGCTGCCCGTCATCGGCCTCGGCACCTGGCAGACCTTCGACGTCGGCGCCAACGCCGCAGCGCAGGCGCCGCTCAAGGAAGTGCTGCGGGCGCTGTTCGAGGCGGGCGGGCGCGTGGTGGATTCCTCGCCCATGTACGGCTCGAGCGAGTCGGTGGTGGGCGAGCTGTGCGTGCAGCTCGGCATCTGCGAGCCGCTGTTCCTCGCCACCAAGGTCTGGACGCAGGGGCGCGAGGACGGCATCCGCCAGATGCGGCGCTCGATCGAGCGCATGCGCGCCGGCCGCATGGACCTCCTGCAGGTACATAACCTGGTAGACGTCGAGGCGCACACGAAGACGCTCCTCGAATGGAAGGCGCAAAAGCGCGTGCGCTACGTCGGCATCACGCACTATGCGACCTCCGGCCACGCCGCGATCGAGCGCTGGCTGAAGACGAAGCAGTACGACTTCGTGCAGATCAACTACTCGCTGGACGAGCCGGAGTCGGAGCGCCGCATCCTGCCGCTCGCGCAGGAGCTCGGCGTCGCCGTGATCGTGAACCGGCCGTTCGCCACCGGCAGCATGTTCCGCCGCACGCGCGGCAAGCCGCTGCCGCCCTGGGCTGCGGACCTCGGCATCGAGAGCTGGGCACAGTACTTCCTCAAGTGGATCGTCGCCCATCCGGCGGTGACCTGCGCCATTCCGGCGACCTCCAAGCCCGCGCACATGCGCGACAACGCCGGCGCGGGCGCGGGCGCGCTGCCGGATGCGGCGGGCCGGCGCCGCATGGCGGAGTATTTCGCCGCGCTCTAGTCGAACCCCGGCGGCGGCGTGAAGGCGAAGTACTCCTTCTCGATCAGCCGCGCCACCGCGATCGTCAGGTAATCGCCGTACTGCGGGCCGATGATCTGCACGCCGACCGGAAGCCGCCCCCCGGCAAGCTCGATCGGCGCCACGGTCGAGGGCAGCAGGCACATGCCCGAGTAGCCGGCCCAGAACATCTGCGTGGTCGAGGGCTGCGGCTTGCCGTTGACCTCGATCATGCGCTCCCAGCGCTCGCCGCGCTGATTCTGCGGGAACGCCGGCGTCGCGGCCGGCGGGCACAGCAGCACGTCCCAGTCCTTGAAGAACTCGGCCCACAGCAGCCGCATCTGGTGGCGCCGGTTCGACCAGCCGAGCCACTCCCTGTGGCGCATGACGTTGGCGCGCGCGGACTGCGCTTCGTAGCTCATGTCGTCCGCGGGGCGCTCGCGCGACAGCTTCTCCCACAGCGCGACGTGCTCCGCGGTCTGGCGATTGGAGGTCGCGGCGCGCAGCAGCGCCAGATAGACGCGGTGCGCCTCGGCCGGGTCGAATCCCGGGCGTGCCGCCGCGGAG
>JAOUGZ010000611.1 GCA_029865405.1 Betaproteobacteria bacterium | reverse complement strand
CCAGCGCCTCGCGCATGTCCACGGGCTTGCGGTAGTCTTCCGGGATGATGCCGAGAAGCTCTTCGGCGTCGTAGCGCGGCGGCTTGCCGCCGGGCGTGAAGGCAGAACGCCAGTCGAGGCGCGACAGCACCTCGCGCGCGTAGCGGATGCCGTCGGCGTCGTTCTCGGCGAGATACTCGCCGAGCCCGGAAACATGCGTGTGCATCACCGCGCCGCCCAGCTCCTCGTCGGTGGCGATCTCGCCCGTGGCCGCTTTCAGGAGCGGCGGCCCGGCGAGGAAGGCCTTCGCGCGCCCGCGCACCATGATCACGTAGTCGGACAGTCCCGGCATGTACGCGCCGCCCGCGGTCGAGGAGCCGTGCACCACGGTGATCACCGGCAGGCCCGCCGCGGAAAGCTTCGCCAGGTTGTAGAAGATCGCGCCGCCGTGGATGAATCCCTCCACGCGGTATTTGAGCAGGTTGGCGCCCGCCGATTCGACGAGGTGCACGAAGGGCAGCTTGTTCCCGAGCGCGAGCTCCTGCGCGCGCAGCAGCTTCTCGCGCCCCATGTGCTGGATGGCGCCGGCGTCGATGCCCGAGTCGCTCGCCACCACCATCGCGCGCACGCCCGCAACGTAGCCGACGCCGGTGATCATGCCGCCCCCGGGCACCGTCTTCTCCGGGTCCGGATCGTCGAGGCAGTACCCCGCCATCGACGACAGCTCGAGCCAGGGCGCGCCCGGATCGAGCAGGCGCGCGATGCGCTCGCGCGGCAGGAGCTGGCCGCGCTTGTCGAAGAGGGGTTTCGCCTGCGCCGACGCATTGCGCGTACGCGCTTCCAGCGAGCGCAGGAGCTCGATCTTCTCGAGCAAGCTCGCGCGGTTCTGCCGGAACGGCTCGCCCGCGGGGTCGAGCTTCGAAGCGAGCGCCGGCATCAGCCGAGAGTGGAGAAAAGCATTTGCTTGGTCAGTGTCCATCAATGGAATATCATCCGTCAATGATCCCGCGGACGCTCTTTTCGCCCGAGCACGAGACCTTCCGCGACAGCGTGCGCCGCTTCATGGACACCGAGGTGGTGCCGCACGACGAGCGCTGGCAGGAGCAGGGCTACGTCGACCGCGAAGTCTGGAAGAAAGCCGGCGCCAACGGCTTCCTGTGCTGCTCGATGCCCGAGGAGTACGGCGGCGCGGGCGCCGATCGCTTGTACAGCATGGTGCTGATGGAAGAGCAGGCGCGCGCCAACAATTCGTCGCTCGGCTGGGGCCTGCATTCCGAGATCGTCGCGCCCTACCTGCTGCGCTACGGCAGCGACGCGCTGAAGAAGAAGTATCTGCCGAAGATGGCGGCCGGCGAGATGATCGGCGCCATCGCCATGAGCGAGCCCGGCGCCGGCTCCGACCTGCAGGCGGTGAAGACCGCCGCGGTGAAGAAGGGCGACCAGTACGTCGTCAACGGCTCCAAGACCTTCATCACCAACGGCTGGCATTGCGACCTCGTCATCGTCGTCGCCAAGACCGACCCCGCGAAAGGCGCCAAGGGCACGAGCCTGGTCGTCGTCGACACGTCGATGAAGGGCTTCACCAAGGGCAAGCGCCTGAAGAAGCTCGGCCTCAAGGGCCAGGACACCGCCGAGCTCTTCTTCGACAACGTCGAAGTCCCCGCCGAGAACCTGCTCGGGCAGGAGAACAACGGCTTCATCTACCTGATGCAGGAGCTGCCCTGGGAGCGCATGCAGATCGCGATCGCGGCGGTCGCCAAGGCCGAAGCCGCCATCGAGTGGACCAAGGCCTACGTGAGCGAGCGCAAGGCCTTCGGCAAGACCGTGGCGAGCTTCCAGAACACGCGCTTCAAGCTCGCCGAACTGGCGACCGAAGTGCAGGTGGCGCGCGTCTTCGTCGACCGCTGCATGGAGCTGCTGCTCGCGGAAAAGCTCGACACCGCCACCGCGTCGATGGCCAAATACTGGGTTTCGGACCTGGAGTGCAAGGTGATCGACGAGTGCCTGCAGCTGCACGGCGGCTATGGCTTCATGTGGGAGTTTCCCATCGCCCGCGCCTATGCGGATGCGCGCGTGCAGCGCATCTACGGCGGCACCAACGAGATCATGAAGGAAGTGATATCCCGCTCGATGGGATTAGGAGGCAAGGATGGCTAAGCGCGCACACGAAGCAATGATCTTCGACGCGATCCGCACGCCGCGCGGCAAGGGCAAGCGCGACGGCTCGCTGCACGAGGTGAAGCCGGTGACGCTGCTCGCCGGCGTGCTGCAGGAGCTGCAGCGGCGCAACGATTTCGACACCGGCGAGGTCGAAGACGTGGTCATGGGCTGCGTCACCGCCTCGGGCGAGCAGGGCTCGTGCATCGCCAAGACCGCGGCGCTCGCCGCGGGCTGGGACTGGAAGGTGCCCGGGTTCCAGCTGAACCGCTTCTGCGCCTCGGGACTGGAGGCCGTGAACCTCGCGGCGCAAAAAGTGCGCTCGGGCTGGGAGGACCTGGTGGTGGCCGGCGGCATCGAATCGATGTCGCGCGTGCCGATGGG
>JAOUGZ010000608.1 GCA_029865405.1 Betaproteobacteria bacterium | reverse complement strand
GCGGCGCGCGCCACGCGCGCCATCGCGCGCCAGGGCGGCGGCAGGGCGGCGCGCATCGCGCGCCGGAGCGCCGCGCCGCGCCGCTATCAACCGCTCGACCCGCTGGCCTCTCTCGATTCCAACGCCAAGGTGGCGATGCTCGAGAAGCTGGAGCGCCTATGCCGGGCGCGCGACCCGCGCGTGGGCCAGGTCATGGCGCAGCTCGGCGGCGAGTACGAAGTGATACTGGTGGCGCGCGCCGACGGCGCGCGCGTGGCCGACGTGCGTCCGCTGGTGCGCCTGTCGGTGCAGGTGATCGCCGAGCAGCACGGGCGGCGCGAAAGCGGCAGCGCGGGCGGCGGCGGACGCACCGACTACGCGATGTTCACCGACGAGATGCTCGAGCAGTACGCGCGCCAGGCGGTGGACCAGGCGCTCGTCAACCTCGACGCGCAGCCCGCACCCGCGGGAACCATGACCGTGGTGCTGGGATCGGGCTGGCCGGGAATCCTGCTGCACGAGGCGATCGGCCACGGCCTGGAGGGCGACTTCAACCGCAAGGGCAGCTCGGCGTTCGCGGGGCGCATGGGCGAGCGCGTCGCCGCGCCGGGCGTGACGGTGGTGGACGACGGCACGCTCGCCAACCGGCGCGGCTCGCTTACCGTGGACGACGAGGGCAACCCGACGCGGCGCACGGTGCTGATCGAGGACGGTGTGCTGCGCGGGCTGCTGCAGGACAGCCTGAATGCGCGCCTCATGAAGATGCCGCTCACGGGCAACGGCCGGCGCGAGTCCTATGCGCACCTTACGCTGCCGCGCATGACCAATACTTTCATGCTGGCCGGCGCGCACGACCCGGCGGAGATCATCCGCAGCGTGAAGAAGGGCCTTTACGCGGTGAATTTCGGCGGCGGCCAGGTGGACATCACCAGCGGCAAGTTCGTGTTCTCCGCGGCCGAGTCGTACCTGATCGAGGACGGGCGCGTGACGCAGCCGGTGAAAGGGGCGACGCTCATCGGCAACGGCCCGGACGTGCTGACGCGCGTGTCGATGATCGGCAACGACCTCAAGCTCGATTCGGGCATCGGCACCTGCGGGAAAGAAGGGCAGAGCGTGCCGGTGGGGGTGGGGCAGCCGACGCTGCGCATCGACGGCCTGACGGTGGGAGGGACGGCGTGAAGGACGCCGACGCGATCGCCGCCGCGATCCCGGACGGCGCGTCCATCGGCCTGCCACCGGACTACTCGCTCGTCGCGATGGACGTGGTGCGCGCGCTCGTGCGCCGGAAGGCAAAGGACCTGAAGCTGATCGGGGTGCCGGTGCTCGGCCTTTGCGCGGACATACTTATTGGTGCGGGCTGCGTGCGGGAGATCGAGACCAGCGCGGTCACCCTGGGAGAAGCGGGCCTCGCGCCGCGCTTTACGCAAGCCGCGGAGAAGGGATCGCTGAACATCATCGATGCCACCTGCCCCATGGTGCATACCGGGCTGCAGGCGACCGAGAAGGGGGTTCCCTTCATGCCGCTGCGCGGCGTGCTCGGCTCGGACCTGGTCAAGGACCATCCGGACTGGAAGGTGATCGAGAATCCCTATCGCGCGGGGGATCCGATCATCCTCGCGAAGGCGATTGCTCCGGACGTGGCTTTGTTCCATGCGCGCTGGGCGGACGAGGCGGGCAACGTCTGGGTCGGGCGGCGCAAGGAGCTCGCGACGATCGCGCATGCGTCCCGGTCCTGCTACGTCACTTATGAGGAACTCAAGCCCGGCGACATGCTGGAGGACGAGATTCTGGCGCCGGGGTGCATCTCGTCCGTCTACGTGACCGCGGTTGCGCCCGCCGTTCGCGGGGCGTGGCCCCTTGGCGTGCCGGACGTCTACGGCATCGACGATGCGCACGTGCAGAAGTACGCGCGCCTCGCGAAGACTTCTGAAGGCTTCAAGCAGTACCTCGAGGAGTTCGTGTGGAACCGTACGCCCGAGAAGAACTCCTCGCCTGCTGCGTCGCCCGCCTGATCGGGGATGCTCGGCACGTCGCCGTCGGGGCGGCGTCGCCGATTCCCGCGACCGGGGCGTTCTTGCTCAAGCAGAAGAATCCTTCTCTACGGATCTCGCTTCTTCAGAAGCGTTCCGGCAATCCGTTCACTGAGGGCTCGCGCGAGCTGTTCGATTTGGCGGGGCAGGGGCGCATCGACGTCTTCTTCCTGGGTGGCGCGCAGATCGACGGCGCGGCGAACATCAATCTGGTGGAGGCCGAGGGCAAGCGCTTCCCCGGCTCGTTCGGCTCCGCGTTCATGTACTTCACGGCGGGAAAGACGATCCTGTTTCGCGAGGAGCATTCGCCGCGCGTGCTGGTGGAGAAGGTGGATTACGTTTCTGCACCGGGCTGGAGCCCGCCGGGGGTCGAGCGGCGCGGCGGGCCGGCGGCGCTGCTCACCGGAAAGGCGCTGTTCGCATGGCAGAAGGAGAAAAAGCGATTCCTCCTGCAAAGCGTGCATGCCGGCAGCAGCACGGAAGACGTGAGGGCGAATACCGGATTCGACTACGACG
>JAOUGZ010000607.1 GCA_029865405.1 Betaproteobacteria bacterium | reverse complement strand
GTTGTCCGTGTCCTCGGCGACCTGGATGTTGCGGATCATGGTGCCGAGCATGCGCTTCGCGCCGGCGTCGCGCTCGCGCTTCGCGAGCGCATCGAACCCCTGCTTGATGTCGGGAGGCAGCTGCTTCAGTGCGCGGATGTAGAGTTCCTTCGCCGCCTCCTCGACGCGCTTCAGGTCGACTTTCACTTCACCGAGATCTTACGCTCCCGCACGACGACCGCCCAGAGCCTGGTCTCCTCCTGCAGCGCCTTTGCCATTTCCGCGGGCGTATTGCCGACGGGCGAAAGACCCATGGCGTAGAAGCGCGCTTTCATCTCCGTGGTATCGAGCGCTTTCTTCACGTCGGCGTGCAGCCGGGCGATGATCTCGGGCGGCGTGCCGGTGGGCGCGACGATGCCGAACCAGCCGGAGTTGACGAAGCCCTTCACCGTCCTGCCGATCGGCGGCACCCCCGGCATCTGCGGCGCTTCGTCCGCGCTGGTCACGCCCAGCGCACGCAGCCGGCCGCCGTTGACGTGGCCGATCGCGGCCGCCATGTTGGGCAGCATGAAGGTGGTCTCGCCGCCGATCAGCCCGGCGAGCGCAGGGCCTTCGCCCTTGTAGGGCACCGAGATCGCGTCGAGCTTCGCCTGGTAGACGAAATTCTCCGCGGCGAGGTGGATCTGCGAGCCGATGCCGGCGTGGCCGAAGGTGAACTTGCCGGGATTGGCGCGCACCGCGGCGAGCAGCTCGGCGAGCGTCTTGTAGGGCGAGCTCGCCGGCACCACCAGCACCTGCGGGCCGGACACGACGTTGGTCACCGGCACGAAGTCCTTCTCCGGGTCGTAGTTCAGCTTGGCGTAGATGTGCTGGTTCGCCGTCACGACCGAACCCGAAGGAAAGAAGAAGTTGTGGCCGTCGGGCGTCATCTTGGCGGCCTCGGCCGCGCCCACGCCGCCGCCGGCGCCGCCGCGATTCTCGATGACCACCGACTGCCCCCACATCTCGTTCAGCTTCTGCCCCAGCAGCCGCGCCGAAATGTCGGTCGCGCCCCCCGGCGGGAACGGCACGATGAAGCGCACCGGTTTCTGCGGCCAGGTCTGCGCCGCGGCGGACAGCGACAGCAGCAAGCCGGCCGCCAGCGCGGCCAAGAATCTCATCCCCTTCATGGTGGAGCCTCCTTAGGAAGTTGCGCGGATCATTCTACAGCGCGAGCGCGAACGCCAGACCCACGGCGAGCGCGACGGCCGCCGCCGCTGCCGCGAGGCCCTTGGCCCAGTCGCGCCAGGGCAGGAACTCGAGGACCAGCACGCGCAGGCCGCCCGCCAGGTGCAGCGCGAGGAGCGTCACCAGGCCCCATTCGGCGAACTTGACCGCCGGCTGCTCGGTCCAGGCGAGGAAGGCGTCGAGCTCGAGGGCGCGCGAGAGCACATAGAAGTGCGCCGGCAGAAAAAGCGCCAGCGCGATTCCGGACAGGCGATGCGCGTGCGCCAGTGCGCGGCTCACGCGAACACCCCGCGCACCGCCTGCATCCCCATGCCGGCGAGAATCACGGAAAAGGCGACGAGCAGGAAGTCGCGCGCACGCCCGCGCCAACCGAACCAATCGGCGAGCACCGTGCGCAAGCCGATCGGCGCGTGCACCGCCACGGCGAGCACGAAGACCGTGTAGAAGGCCATCCCGGCGGGGTTGCCGCGTGTACGACCGAGGATCTCGGCGCCCGTCAGACCGCCTTGCACCGCATAGATGATGGTGGCGAGGTGCACCACGACGCAGATCGCGAGCACCGCGGCGCTCGCGCGCTGCGCCACCCAGAGCAGCGTCTCGGTGCGCGCGCTCACAGCTTTCCCGAGAGCGCCGCGCGCGCCACCGCGCGCTTCAGCCCCGCGATGCCCGCGGTGGGCGCGAGCGCCTTGGGGCAGCGATCAGTGCAACTCATGTGCGTGTGGCAGGCGAGGCTCGCGTCGTCCCCGGCAACCGCGCGCAGGCGCCCGGCGTTCGACGTATCGCGTTCGTCGTTGACGAGCGTCCAGGCGCGGTTGAGCGCCGCCGGTCCGAGATAATCGGGGTTGGCTGCAACCACGTCGCAAGCCGCGTAGCAGACGCCGCAGCCAATGCACTCGATGGCGGCGTCGGCGCGCCGGCGCGCTTCCGATGCGGGCGCCACCTTTTCGAAGTCGTCGGCGCGCGTGCGCGTGCCCTTGAACTGCCCGCGCGCGCGCGCCCACTTGTCGAAGAACTCGCGCATGTCGGCCACCAGGTCGCGGATCACCGGCAGGTTCCGGAGCGGCGCCACGGTGAGGCGCCCGCCCTGCGCCACCTTGTCGACGTGCGTGCGGCAGGTCCAGCGCGGCGCGCCGTTCACCATCATGGCGCAGGAGCCGCACATGCCGACGCGGCAGGCGTAGCGGTAGGCGAGCGTGGGATCGAGCGCGCGCTGGATGTGCGTGACCACGTCGAGCACGGTCTGGCTCTCGCGGCGCGGCACCTCGTAGGCTCGCCAGGCGCCGCCCTCCGGGCCGCCGCGCCACACGCGCACCTTCAGGACGGCG
>JAOUGZ010000605.1 GCA_029865405.1 Betaproteobacteria bacterium | reverse complement strand
GAGCTGCACGCCCGCGATCTCTCTCGGGTACTCGGTCTCGACCGGGAAGGGCGGGAGCTGGCTGACGGGCGCGAGCAGGAATTCGTACTTCTCCAGGAACGCGCGCAGGCGCTGGTAGAGCTCGGTACGCAGCACTTCGGCGCGCGCGATTTTCGCGCCATCGAGCGCGAGGCCCTGCTCGATGTTCCAGATCACCGTGTCCTTGAGCTCGGCGCGGTGCGTCTTGAGGAGCGGCGCGAGGCGCAGGGCGAAGGAAATGGCGCGCAGCGTCTCGAACGCTTCGGTGGCGCCGGTGAAATCGGGGCAGGCTTGCTCCAGTATGCAGCCAAGATCGGTGAAGACCTTGCGCTGCTTCTCCAGCACCTCGGTCACCGCCGGCTCCACCGGCAGCCCGCCGAAGTCCCGGGTCCACGCGACGCGCACCTTCCTGAATGTGCGCCCGAGCGGCTTCGCGAACAGCGAGCCCGGCTCGGCGATGGACACCGGCGCTCGCCGGTCGGAGCCGGCCATCGCCGAAAGCAGGAACGCCGCGTCTTCGACCGTGCGCGCGATCGGCCCGGCGACCGGCTGCGTGTCCCAGGCATTGGCTGCAGGGTAAGTGGGTACTCGCCCTGGCGTGGGGCGGAAGCCTACGACGTTGCAGTAGTTGCCCGGATTTCTCAGGCTGGCGGCGAGATCCGAGCCGTCGGCGAAGGGCAGCATGCCGCAGGCGACCGCTGCCGCCGCGCCGCCCGAGGAGCCGCCGGCCGTCTTCGAGGGATCGTAAGGATTGCGTGTCGCGCCGAACACCTTGTTGAAGGTGTTGCTGCCGGCGCCGAACTCGGGCGTGTTGGTCTTGCCCAGTGTGATCGCACCGGCGGCTTTCAGGCGCTCGACGAGCAGCGCGTCTTCCTTGGGCACGTTGTCCTTGTAGACCAGGGAGCCCAGCGTCGTGCGGATGCCCTTCGTCGGCACGAGATCCTTGTAGGCGATGGGCAGACCTGCAAGCGGTGGCTTCGCGCCCGTCTTTCGGTCGAGCGCCCTTGCTTCTTTCAGCGCCTGCTCCGGCAGGAAGGTGACGATGGCGTTCACTTTCGGATTGACGCGCTCGATCTGCGCGATGAAGGCGCGCATGACTTCGGTTGCGGAAAGCTTGCGCGTCCGCAGTAGTTGCGCAAGCTTCCTTGCAGTGGTGAAGCAGATGTCTTCCACGTGCATTGCGAGAGGGTTGGCCGTCTCGCAAGTGTAGCCCCATGCTGATGAGGACGGGGAGTCGGGGAGCCTCGAGTAGTTGGACTTAGACTTGTGATCCCAGATTTTGATACCTGTCGGCATAATCAAGGCTCCATCGTCGGAAACATGGTCTGACATCCGCATGATTTCCCGGGCGTCGCGCAGACGTTCAATCATCAGTTAGAGGCAGCGGAACCTTCTGGAAGCTTTCATCATCTCGATGTCGGTCGTGGCGCTCGCGGAGATGGGCGATAAGACCCAGCTTCTCTCTTTTCTCCTCGCGGCGAAGCTCAAACATAGGATGGCGATCATTCTGGGCATTCTCTTCGCGACTCTCGCCAATCATTTCCTCGCGGGCTACGTGGGGGTCTGGCTCGCGAGCCTTGTGTCCCCCCAAGCACTGAGGTGGATTGTTGCCCTCTCGTTCTTTGCCTTCGGCGCGTGGGCGCTGAGGCCCGACAAGCTGGATAAAGACCGGAACCTCGGAGGCGCTGGTGTGTTTCTGACGACACTCATCGCCTTCTTCCTGGTCGAAATGGGCGACAAGACTCAACTCGCCACGGTGGCACTGGCGGCCCACTACGATGCGCTCGTCGCGGTGGTTTTCGGGACGACCCTGGGCATGATGATTGCGAACGTGCCGGCCGTCTGGATCGGCGAAGCGCTCGCCCATCGAGTAGATATGAAGCTGATGCGGTGGGTGGCTGCGGCGCTGTTCGCTCTCCTGGGCGTAATCGTATTGCTGGCGCCGACCCCAGGTGCGTAGCGCCGCCCCTGACTTTACGTCGACAGGACGGGGGATTTCAATCCATAAAACGGACGCCTCGACCCACCGCTCGAGGAAGTTCCAACTGCGGCGGGTCGCCGCTACATCAGCACGATGTCGAACTGCTCCTGCGTGTAGCCCGGCTCGACCTGCAGCGAGATCGGCTTGCCGATGAAATCCGAGAGCATCGCCACCGAGCCCGACTCTTCCTCCTGCAGCAGGTCGATCACGCGCTGCGCGCCGAGCACGCGGAACTCGCGCGCGTTGAAGGCGCGCGCCTCCCTGAGGATCTCGCGCAGGATCTCGTAGCACACGGTGCGCGCGGTCTTCAGCTCGCCGCGCCCGTCGCATACCGGGCAGGGCTCGCACAGCACGTGGGCGAGCGATTCGCGCGTGCGCTTTCGCGTCATCTCCACCAGGCCGAGCTGCGTGAAACCGCTCACCGTCATGCGCGTGCGGTCGCGCGCGAGCGCCTTCTTCAGCTCCTCCAGCACCGCCGCGCGGTGCTCGTCGGACTGCATGTCGATGAAATCGACGATGATGATGCCGCCGAGGTTCCTGA
>JAOUGZ010000606.1 GCA_029865405.1 Betaproteobacteria bacterium | reverse complement strand
CGGGCTGCGCGCACCCATCTTCTGCACGGTCAGCTCCACGTTCAGCACGCCGCCGTTTTCCAGCCTTAGCGTCAGCGGCACGCGCGCGCCCTCTGCCAACGGGCGCTTCAGATCCATCAGCATGAGATGCGCGCCGCCGGGCTTGAGCTCGAAAGTGCCGCCCGCGGGAATCTCCAAGGATTCGACCTGCCGCATCTTCATCACGTCGCCTTCGCGGGTCGTGACGTGCATTTCGACGCGCCCCGCCAAGGGCGACGAGGCGCCGACGATTCGTTCGGCAGCCGCCCCGGAATTGCGCAGTTGCATGAAACCCACCCCGATCTTCGATCCGGGGGGCGTGGCGCGGCTCCAGGGCTGCTCGACGCTCACCTGCGCCCAGGCCGGCAGCGCCGCGCATAGCAGAAGGATCAACCCGAGCCGCATCGCTTGTTCTCCTCTTCCTGCAGTTTGCGCCAGAAGATCTTGCCGGTGGCGGTCTTGGGCAGCTGCTCGACGAACTCCACCACGCGCGGGTACTTGAACGCGGCCATGTGCGCCTTCGCCCAGTCCGAGATGTCTACGGGCTGCACCTTGCCGCGCGCGGCCGGCTTGAGGACCACCACCGCCTTCACCGTCTCGCCGCGATGCGCGTCGCGCGTGCCGATGACGCAGGCCTCCTGGATGTCAGGGTGCGCATACAGCATCGCCTCGACTTCCGCCGGCCACACCTTGAAGCCCGAGGCGTTGATCATGCGCTTCAACCGGTCGGTGATGAAGAAGTAGCCTTCCTCGTCGTAGTAGCCGAGGTCGCCCGTGCGGAAGAACTTCTTGCCGTCGTGCTCGATGAACGCATCGGCGGTGGCCTTGGGCTGCTTCCAGTAGCCCTGGAACACCTGCGGGCCATGGGTGACGATCTCGCCCACTTCCTTCGGTCCGAGCTCCTTGAACGTGACCGGGTCGAGCACGCGCGAGTCCGTGTCGAAGTACGGGATGCCGGCGCACTGGCGCTTCGGGCGGTGCGGCGGATTGGCGTGCGAGGGCGCCGCGGTCTCGGTCAGGCCGTAGCCTTCGATGAACGGCAGGCCGACGCGTTCCTGCAGTTTGGCCGCCACCGCCTCGGGCATCGCCGCGCCGCCGCCGCCGATGCGCACGAGCGACGACAGGTCGTAGTTCGCGAGATCGGGATTGGCGAGGAAGTCCACGATCATGGTTGTGATCCCGGTGAGGCTCGTCACGCGGCAGCGCTGGATCAGCTCGGCCGCGGTCGCGCGGTCCCAGCGCGTCATCAGCGCCGAGGTGGCGCCAAGCTGGATCGGCACGTTCATGTTGGCCTGCATGCCGGTGAGATGAAACAGCGGCAGCACGCCCAGCACCACCGCTTCGCTCGAAGACTGGATCCAGGCGCAGGCGCCGGTGCTGGTCGCGAGCAGGTTCGCGTGCGAGAGCATGGCGCCCTTCGGATGGCCGGTGGTGCCCGAAGTGTAGGGCAGCACGGCGAGCTCGTCCGGGCCTGCCCCGTACGGCGCGGGCGCAAGCGCCGCGGCGAGCGCCTCCATCCAGTTCGCTGTCTTCGCGCGCGGCGCGCGCAGTCCCTCCGGCACGTTGAGGTCCGTCGGTTCGCGCAGGTAATCCGAGTACGTCCCGAGCACGCAATGCTCAAGACCCTTGCCCAGGTGCGGCTCGAGCTCGCCGTGCAGGTCCTGGGTGCTGACGATGACGCGCGCGTCGGAATCGGCGATGTAGAAGGCAAGCTCGTCGCGCTTGTTCATGGGATTGACCGGCACCACGACGGCGTCGGCGCGCAGGATGGCGTAGTAGCCGATCACGAACTGCGGGCAGTTCTGGGCGTAGAGGAGCACGCGGTCGCCGCGTCGCACGCCGCAGCGCTGCTGCAAGTAGCCCGCCAGTGCATCGGCCGAGCGCTGCAACTCCGCGTAAGAGACCGATGTGCCGTAGTAATACAGCGCCGCCTTGCCGGGGTAGCGCCGCGCGCTCACCTCGAGGTTGAAGTACAGGCTGGTGCGCGGCACCGAGAGGGACTTCGGCACGCCCGGCGGCCAGTGCGGGTGGTGTCGCGTGAACATCAAAGCCGGTACTTCTTCACCGCCTTCTCGTCCCAGCGCATGCCGAGGCCCGGCCGCTGCGGAATCAGCGCATGGCCGTCCTTCAGCTGCAGCGGCTCCTCGAGGATCGCGTCAGCCCAGTCCACGTATTCGAGCCAGTGGCAGGTCGGCGTCACAGCCAGCAGGTGGCAGCTCGCTTCCGGAAACAGGTGGCTCGACATCTCCATGCCGGCGGCCTGCGCGAGCGCCGCGGCGCGCATCCAGCCGGTGACGCCGCCGATGCGCTGCGCATCGGGCATGGCGTAATCGCAGGCTTTGGCTGCGAGTGCCTGCGCCATCTGTTCCGGGCCCATGAAGTTCTCGCCGATCTGGATCGGCGTCGCCACCTCGCGCGCAATGCGCGCGTTGCCGGCGAAATCGTCCGCGCGCACCGGCTCCTCGATCCAGGTGACCCCGCCTTCGTCGTCGATCATGCGCCCGCGCTTCACCGCCTCGGCC
>JAOUGZ010000604.1 GCA_029865405.1 Betaproteobacteria bacterium | reverse complement strand
TGCCGCCCGAGCAGTGGCCCATGCCGGGGACTAGTGTCCTGTAACCGTGGTTCATGAAACATGTTGCGCGGCGTGTGCGTCGACGGTCCGCTGAGCGAATCGGGCGATGCTGGCCAAGATCTCATCGGCACTCTTGGTCCAGACGAACGGTGTCGGATCGGTCTGATGGGCCTCGATGAAGTCTTGGATGGCGGCTTTGAGTTGGGGCACACTGCGGAACGTTCCGCGACGGATTCGCTTCATGGTGAGCTCGGCGAACCAGCGTTCCACGAGGCTGAGCCACGAGCCATACGTCGGAGTGAAGTGGACGTGGAACCGCGGACGTTTGGCGAACCAGTTCCGGATCAGCGTGGTTTTGTGGGTGCTGTAATTATCCATGATGATGTGGACGTCGAGTCGGCGTGGTACGTGCGCCTCGATCAAGTCGAGGAATTCTCGGAACTGGGCCGATCGATGGCGTTGATGAAACTGCGTGATCACCTCGCTGGTCTTCGCATTGAGCGCGGCGAACAACGTCGTGGTGCCGTGCCGCTTGTAGTCGTGCGTCCGACGCTCGACCTGTCCCGGCTGCATCGGCAGCAACGGCTGCGTGCGGTCGAGCGCCTGGATCTGCGGTTTCTCATCGACGCAGAACACCGCCGCGTGCGCGGGGGGATGCAGATACAGGCCGACGATGTCGCGGACTTTTTCCACCAGCAGCGGATCGGTCGACAGCTTGAACGTCTCGCTCCGATGCGGCTGCAACCCGAACGTGTGCCAAATGCGGCTGATCGCCATGTGACTCAGGCCGACGGCTTTCGCCATGTCGCGCGTACTCCAGTGCGTCGCCCCGCGGGGCGTGGTTTCCAGAGTGCGCGTGACCACCTCCTCCACCTGTTCGTCGGTAATCGTCCGCTTGGCGCCGGGCCGCGGCTCGTCATACAACCCGTCCAGACGCTGTCGCACAAAGCGCCCGCGCCACTTGCCGACGGTCGCCGGCGTCACGTGCAGGCGGCGCGCCACGACCTTGTTGTCGGTGCCCTCCGCGCACGCCAGGATGATCCGCGCCCGGCGCGCCACGGACGGAGCCGATCGCGAACGATGGGCCAACGACTCCAATCGCTGCCGTTCTTCGTCAGTCAGAATCAACGCAACCTTGGGGCGTCCCATTCGCATGCTGCCCTCCTTGTAGAGCAGTACGAGTGGGCCGCGCCAGTTGTTTCACTTTCTACGGTTACAGGACACTAGCAGCGCGCGCAGTATGTGTCTTCACAGGTGGCCGCGTCAATTGCCATTGCACTTCGTTGGGAGCAGAATGGGCGAGCCTCCGCCCCGGACGGCTGTTCACGTGGTGGATGGGCCTGCCGTACGCCAAGGCCGACTAGGCGCTCAAGGCGTATTGTTTGTCTCATCCGTCGAGGAGCCCTATGACACACATCCGTCGCAGCCGTCCTTCCATCGCGCTGCTTGCGGCCATCATGGGAGTCGTGGCACCAGCCGGCTCGAGCCTGCAGCCGTCGGCGCAGAGCCCTGCCGGCATCACCGTTCGTCTCGGCGCCAACCTGGCCAAAGAGGCCGTCGACGGCCGGCTCCTCCTGCTCTTTGCCAAGCGCGACACGCCCGAGCCGCGTTTTCAGGTCAGCCAGACGAGCCTCAGCTCGGCGCAGGCGTTCGGCATCGACGTCGACGGCATGAAGCCCGGCGACGAGCGTTCGTTCGACGCCGCGGTGCTCGGCTACCCGATTGAATCGCTGTCGGGCTTGCCGCCGGGCGAATACTCGGTACAGGCGCTGCTGCACAAGTATGAGACCTTCCGGCTCGCGACTGGCCACATCGTCAAGCTGCCGATGGACCGCGGCGAGGGCCAGCAGTGGAACGCCGCCCCCGGCAACTTCTATAGCGCGCCACAAAAGCTGCAATGGAACGGCAAGACCCTCGCGGGTCGGCTCGAGCTCGACAAGGTCATCGCGCCGACCTCCCAGCCGGCCGACACGAAGTACGTCAAGCACGTGCGGATCAAGAGCCAGCTGCTGTCGAAGTTCTGGGGCCGCGACATGCATCTCGGCGCTCATGTCCTCCTGCCGGAAGGATTCGACACGCACCCGAACGCACGCTACCCGCTCATCATCAACCACGGCCACTTCCCGACCGATCTCGGCGGCTGGCGCGAGACGCCGCCGGACCCGAACGTGAAGTGCGAGTACAGCGAGCGGTTCCACCTCGATTGCTACAACCGCATCCAGCAGCAGGCGGCTTATGACTTCTACAAGGAGTGGACCGGGCCCAGCTTTCCGCGCGTGCTGGTCATCGAGATCCAGCACGCGAACCCGTATTACGACGACTCCTACGCCGTGAACTCTGCGAACCTCGGTCCCTACGGCGACGCGATCATGAGGGAGCTCGTGCCCCACATCGAGTCGCGGTTCCGCGGCATCGGCGCTGGCTGGGCACGCGCCACATACGGCGGATCGACCGGCGGCTGGGAAGCGCTTGCGGTCCAGATGTTCTACCCAGACGACTTCAACGCCGCTTACGCCGCGTGTCCGGACCCGATCGACTTCCG
>JAOUGZ010000603.1 GCA_029865405.1 Betaproteobacteria bacterium | reverse complement strand
GCGCTCGGCGATGCGCGCGCGCAGGCGCGACATCGGTACGCGCTCTTCCGGGCGGCCCGAGAGCATCTGCTCCACGCTTACCGGCGCGGGCGGTTGCGGCAGCGGGGTCCTGGCGGCGGGCGCGGGAACGGGCTGGATTGCCTGACGGACGTCGGCCTTGGTGACCCGGCCGTCGCGACCTGTGCCCGGCACACTTGCCAGATCGACGCCCTTCTCGGCGGCGATTTTCCTTGCAGCCGGAGCTGCGGCCGGTGCGGAGGCTGGTTTCGCCGCTTCCGGCGAAGCAGCGCCGCCGGAAGCGGCGATCCTGGAACTGCCGGCAGAGGCCTTCGCCTCCGTATCGATCTTCGCGATCACCTCGCCCGCCGTCACCGTGCCCTTCTCGCCCTTCAGGATGCTCACCAGCACGCCGTCGGCCGGGCTGGGCAGCTCGAGCACCACCTTGTCGGTCTCGATGTCGATCAGGTTTTCGTCGCGCTTCACCGCCTCGCCCTGCTGCTTGTGCCAGGCGAGCAGCGTCGCCTCGGCCACCGATTCGGAGAGCTGCGGCACCTTCACTTCAACCAGCATTCAGTTTCCCTTCCTGGCGGTGCTCTGCACCGGCAGCAGCAGGTTGTCGGTGATCGGCGCGAAAGCGGCGTCCACCAGCGCTTTTTGCTGCTCGAGGTGCAGCGACAGGTAGCCCACCGCGGGCGAAGCCGAGGAAGCGCGCATGGCGTAGGCGAGCTGCTGGTCCGGGCGCATGTGGCGCAGCAGGTAGTGCTGGATGCGATGCCAGGCGCCCTGGTTGCCCGGTTCTTCCTGACACCACAGGACTTCGTTGGCGTTGGGGTAGCGGTCGATGGTGGCCTGGAAGTCGTCGTGCGGGAACGGGTAGAGCTGCGCGATGCGGATGATCGCCACGTCCTCGCGCGCAAGCTCCTTTCGCTTCGCGGTCAGGTCGAAGAACACCTTGCCGCTGCAGAACAGGACGCGCCTGACCTTCTCCGGCTGGAGGTCCTCGTTCCACTCAGCATTCACCGGCTTGAACTTGCTGCTCGCGAACTCCTCGAGGGGCGAGACCGATTCCTTGTGCCGCAGCAGGCTCTTCGGCGTGAAGATGATGAGCGGCTTGCGGTAGGGCCGGATCATCTGCCGGCGCAGGAGGAAGAAAAGTTGCACCGGCGTCGCCGGCATGCACACCTGAATGTTGTAATCGGCGCACAGCTGGAGGAACCGTTCGATGCGGCCCGAGGAATGCTCCGGGCCCTGGCCCTCGTAGCCGTGCGGCAGCATCATCACCATGCCGCAGATGCGGCCCCACTTCACTTCGCCCGCGGCGATGAACTGGTCGATCACCACCTGGGCGCCGTTCATGAAGTCGCCAAACTGCGCTTCCCACACCACCAGCTCGTTGGGCTCCGAGGTCGAGTAGCCGTACTCGAAGCCGAGCACCGCCTCCTCCGAGAGCACCGAATCGATGACCGCGATGTCGCCCTGATTCGGCGCAATGTGCTGCAGCGGGATGTGGATGCCCGCGTCGAACTTCTCGCGGTTCTGGTCGTGCAGCACGGCGTGGCGGTGGAAGAACGTCCCGCGGCCGCTGTCCTGGCCCGAGATGCGCACGGCGTAGCCGTCCTTGAGGAGCGACGCGTAGGCGAGATTCTCCGCCATGCCCCAATCGACCGGGATCTTGCCCTGCCCCATGAGGCGGCGGTCGGCGATGATCTTTTCGACGCGCGGATGCAGCTTGAATCCGGCCGGCACCGCGGTCAGCCGCTCCGCCAGCAGGTGGAGATCGGCGAGCGGCAGTGTGGTGTCGTCGTTCTCGTTCCACTTCGTGTTGCGGTACTTCGTCCAGTCCACGGCGAACGGCGGCTTGAAGTTGGAGAGGATGGTCTTGTTGGTGTGGAAGCCGCCTTCCAGCGCCTGGCGGAAGTTCGCGGCGAGCTTGTCCGGCTCGTCGGCGGCGACCACGCCCTGCGCCACCAGCTTTTCCGCGTAGAGCCGGCGCGTGCCCGGGTGCGCGTTGACGATCTTGTACATCAGGGGCTGCGTCACCATCGGCTCGTCCTGCTCGTTGTGGCCGAGCTTGCGGAAGCAGACGATGTCGACGACCACGTCCTTCTTGAATTCGCGGCGGAAATCGAGCGCCATCTCGATCGCCATCACCGCGGCCTCTGGGTCGTCGCCGTTGACGTGGAAAATCGGCGCCTCGATCATCTTCATGACGTCGGTGCAGTAAAGCGTGCTGCGCACGTCGCGCGTGTCCGAGGTGGTGAAGCCGATCTGGTTATTGACGACGATGTGCACTGTGCCGCCCGTGCCGTAGCCGCGCGTCTGCGACAGGTTCAGCGTCTCCTGCACCACGCCCTGCCCCGCTACTGCCGCATCCCCGTGTATGAGCACCGGCAGCACCTGTGAGCCGTCACGGTCCTTCCTGCGGTGCTGGCGCGCGCGCACCGAGCCCTCGACCACCGGATTGACGATCTCGAGGTGCGAGGGGTTGAAGGCGAGCGTCAGGTGCATCGGCCCGCCCGGCGTGTTGATGTCGGACGAGAAGC
>JAOUGZ010000602.1 GCA_029865405.1 Betaproteobacteria bacterium | reverse complement strand
GACCTGGCGGCGATCAAGCGCGAGCTGCGCGCGCTGCTCGAAGCGCTGCGCGCCTGATAAACTTCGCCTCTTCGGGGCGTAGCGCAGCCTGGTAGCGTACCTGCATGGGGTGCAGGTGGTCGCGAGTTCGAATCTCGCCGCCCCGACCAACTAAACCCGCGTCATTGCGTCGATTTTGCGTCTTTTGGGCGCGGCGGTGCGGTTCGCCACTTCGCTCACGTTCGCAATATCGGCCGGCGGATGGTGAGTTTCACACCCCCCTTCCCGCACCCGGGCAACAGCTGGCCGTTCTTTCCCGGCAGTTCAGTTGTGTGGTTTGCGAGCGCGCACAAAGGCGCTCATGAACTTGCCTTCGACTTGCGACGCGATGGTGTTTGCGTCAATCCCGGCACGGTCCAGAAACGCTCGCGCGTCCTCCGCCCGGTACACGCGAGTCGGCTCGATCTCGATTGCCTCAAAGCCGGCCTTGGCTAGCTTGGCGCGGTAATCGCCTTCGTCGAGGGCGCCGGCGATACAGCCGATCCACAACTCCACGTTCATGCGGATGTGCGCCGGTACTTCTCCACGCACGACGACATCGGAAACAGCCAGGCGCCCGCCTGGCTTGAGTACGCGGAACGCTTCCGCGAGGACGCGATCCTTGTCGACCGCAAGATTGATGACGCAATTGGAAATGACGACATCCACGGAGTTGGCGGACAGCGGAACATTTTCCATCTCGCCCTTCAGAAATTCCACGTTCGCGACACCGGCCTTGCGCTGGTTGTCGCGCGCGAGCGCCAGCATCTCATCCGTCATGTCAAGACCGTAGGCCTTACCTGTCGAGCCCACACGGCGCGCCGATAGAAGCACGTCGATGCCTCCGCCGGAGCCCAGGTCGAGGACGACTTCGCCGGGCTTGAGTTCGGCCAGCGCCGTCGGGTTGCCGCAACCAAGCGAAGCGGCGAGGGCTTCGGAGGGGAGCGACGTGGTTTGAGCCGACGTATACAAGTTGGAGGTGATGGGATCGCATTCGCAACGCGACGACACGGGACCGCAGCAGGAACCGGCGCGCAGCGCGGCTTTTCCGTATTTCTCCTTCACGATTTGCTTGATCTCTTGCTCTGCCATGGCGAACTCCCGATTCCGTTCAGCAACAGGCCGTAAGGAGACGCACCAGCGCCGTCACTGTGTCTCGCCTCACGCTAAAGAGGACGTACCGCTCGTGCTTGCGGCTTTGCACCAGACCTGCCCGACGCAGCAGCTCAAGGTGGTGGGACAAGGTAGGACCGGATACCGCCACCGCCTCCTGGATCTCGCCTACCGGGACCTCACGTCCGGCACGAACCAGGAAGAAGAAGGCACGCAACCGCGTCAAGTGCCCCAGCGCCTTGAAAGCCTCTCCGTGGGGAGTGCCGGCTTCCAGCTCGGGTCGCGTCTTTTTCTTCTTCATGTTTCAGCATATATACAAATGTCGAAAGGATGTCAAGTACGGCGCCGAGTTTGCCCCCTGGGCGAGAGAACCACGTCAGCTGCACACGAGCGAGCACGATGGGCTGATCGAGCGGATTACAAGGGCATATTGATCCAGACCCCGGACGCGCGCGCAGCCGGTTCATCCTGGGGTCATGCTTTTTGCGGGCCAATGACGAATGCATGCGATAGACGCACTAGGCGAGACAGTGCCTGATCCACCGCGGCATGGCCCAAGATCACACACGTTTCTGACAGCTACCTGCGAAGAAACTCGCGCGCTAGTGCTCGCGATGCCATCGTGATCAGGTCGCCGGGCGAGAAACCTTGAACGGCTGAAGTCGCTACTGCGCCGCGCGGGATCGACGGCCGAATTCTCCCGGATGGCTTTGAGTCAGTCTTGGGTCGATCCGTCAATCGTCGTTGGGCATTGTTGAGCAACTCGGCGGCGAACGCATGAACATAACTTGTTGATTGATAGATGATCCCGATGGCTACTCCAAGTGGGGTGCAGGTGGTCGCGAGTTCGAATCTCGCCGCCCCGACCAATCCTTCTTCGCCGACACGTCCGCGCCGCCGGGCGGCGGGTGGCGTCGCAGTCAAAGCTGCGCAACTGCGCGGCCGCGCCAGCCTAGCGGCGCTTGCCGGCCTCGCCCAGCCACTGCGTCACCAGAGCGATCAGGCCCACGAGCGGCGTGCGCCGCCGCAACGCGGGCGCCGGGGGCGACGCCTGCGGCCGACCCTCGCGCGCATCGTTGATGTCGCGCAGACCGCCGGGCAGCGCCTCGGCGCCGAATGACGCGGGGTCGTTGTCGCCTACGCGCACGTCCCGGCCTCCAGTTCCGTCAGCTTCGTGCACGCGAAGAACAGGAACAGGTCCAGCTCCAGCAGTTCGGGTGTCAGGGCCACGCCCGCGCTGCGCAGCGCCGAGCACTGGCCGTGCACGGTTTCGCCTATCTGGCGCAAGTCTCTGGGCCGGTACACCGGCACCGGTTTCTGGTATTCGTCGAACGGCGCCCAGCCGGCATCGACCTTCTGCACGTAGGCGACCTGTTCCGCAGGCCAGGCGGCGAGATAGTCGCGCACCGCGTCGAT
>JAOUGZ010000601.1 GCA_029865405.1 Betaproteobacteria bacterium | reverse complement strand
CGCCGGTCGCGTGGACATAACCGGGAAGCTGTTCGATGAAGCGCTGGGCGGCATCGGCGAAGCCGGGGTTACCGTCGAGGACGATGATGCGGGCAGGGAGCGTGCTCGGCGCCATGGCGGAGCACTGTAGGGGGGGGTTGTCCGCACCCGTAATCGGGCCCTTCCCTAGCCCGGGTCGGGGAAACCCCTGTAAAGCTCAACGCCTTGAAAAACCTTACGTTTCCGGTGGCACCAGGCCCGTGCGCATGGCATAGCGCACGAGCCCGGCGACATCGCGGATGCCCAGGCGCTCCATGATCTGCGCGCGGTGCGTTTCCACGGTCTTGACCGAGAGATTCAGGTCGAAGGCGATTTCCTTGGTGCTGCGCCCCTCGGCGACGCGCTTCAGGACGTCGCGCTGGCGCGGCGTCAGCGGGTCGGGCCCGGCCCCCACACCGACGCGTTGCACGTAGCCATCCACCACCTGCCGGGAAATCGCCGGGCTGAGGTAGGTCTCGCCGCGCATCACGCATTTCAAGGCCAGCTCCAGTTCCGACGTGGCGGAATCCTTGATGAGGTAAGCGGCGGCGCCGGCGCGCAGCGCCAGCAGCACGTACTCCTCGCTGGTGTGCATGGAAAGGATGATGATCTTCGCCTCCGGCTGGCGCTCGCGCAGGCGCGCCGCCGCTTCCAGCCCGTTCATGCCCTTCATGGCGATGTCCATCAGCACCACGTCGGGCCGCTCGCGCTCGGCGGCGGTGAGCGCCTCGGCGCCGTCGCTCGCCTCGGCCACGACTTCGACGTCGCCGATGTCCCGCAGCAGCGAGCGCATGCCCGCGCGCACCAGCGCGTGGTCGTCGACCAAGAGGACGCGCAGCGCCGCCATTTCAGGCCGCGCCCACCGGAAACGAGGCCACGATCACCGTGCCCTGACCGGGCGCAGAATGGATCTGCAAGGTGCCGCCCGCGAGCGCCACGCGCTCTTCCATGCTCACGACGCCGAGGCTCTCGCCTGCCGCCGCGCGGCGCTGCGCCGCAGTGACGTCGAAGCCGGCGCCGTCGTCGCGCACCGAGAGCGCCAGCCGCTCGCCGGCGAAGAACAGGCGCAGCCACACGTTGGCCGCCCTGGAATGCCGCACGATGTTGTTGATGGCCTCCTGCGCCACGCGGAAGCATGCGGTTTCGACGTCGGCAGAAAGCTTCAACGGCACCTCCTGGATCTCGAAGTGCGGCGCCAGGCCGCCGAGCTTCGCCTGCCGGTCGAGGTGCGAGCGCAACGCCGCGGCGAGGCCGAGATCGTCGAGCTGCAGCGGCCGCAGGTTGACCGAAAGCTGGCGCACGCGCTCGATGGTATGACGCGTCGTCTCCAGCGCCTCGTTGACGCGCGCCTCGAGCGCGGCGCCGTCGCGCCCGCGCGCCAGCGCCTCCAGATTGAGCTTGAGCGCCGTGAGCCCCTGGCCGATGTCGTCATGCAGCTCGCGCGCCAGATGCCGGCGCTCGGCTTCCTGCACCTCGAGCAGGCGCCGCGACAACCCCTGCAGGCGCTCGCGCGCGGCGCCGAGCGCATCCATGGCGCGCTTCAGGTCGGTGACGTCGCGGCCGACCGACTGGATCTCGGCGAGTCCGCCATCCGCATTGAACATGCCGCGCGCTGCCCAGTGCATCCAGCGCAAGGCCCCGCTCGCATCTCTCACCTGCGCGTCGCGCTCATAGGTCGGGGTGGCCGCCGCGATCCCGGCGACGAAGCGCGGCTCCCGCGCGCGTTCCTCGGGCAGCAGGTGCTCGAGCAGGCTCTTGCCGAGTACCTCGTCGGGCGTGCGTCCGAAATAGCGGCAATAGGCGCCATTGACGAATGTTACCGTCAGGTCGGGCATCATGCGGATGATGAGCTCGGACTGGTCTTCGACGATGGCGCGGTAGCGGCGCTCCGAGAGCTCGAGCGCCTGCTGCGTTGCCAGATGCTCGCGACGCTGCCGGCACTCCTCGACGGCGCGCGCCATCGCCGGCCCCAGGCGGTTGAGGTTGCCCTTGAGCACAAAATCGGTGGCGCCGGCGCGCAGCGCCTCGACTGCGCGCTCCTCGCCGAGCGCACCGGACACCAGGATGAAGGGCAGCAGGCTGTCGCTCGCGCGCACCCGCGCGAGCGCGTCGAGGCCGGTGTAGTCGGGCAGGCTGTAGTCGGCAAGCACGATGTCGTAGCGATCCGCGGCATACAGGCGCTCGAAATCCTCGCGCCCGCCGGCCGTGTCCGTGGCGCACTCGACACCCGCCGCGGCGAGCGCGGCGAGCGCCAGCTCCGCGTCCGCCGCCGAGTCCTCGAGCAGCAATACGCGCAATCGTGCCATGCGATCAGCTGCTCGCCGCCGGCGGCGGCTCGTTGACGAGCATCCAGAACAACCCCACCTCGCGCACGGCGCGCAGGAACTTGTCGAACTCGACGGGCTTCACCACGTAGGCGTTGACGCCCAGCTCGTAGCTGCGCACAACGTCCTGCTCCTCGCGTGACGACGTCAGGATGACCACCGGAATGGTACGCAATCGCGGATCCGACTTGACCATACGCAGCACC
>JAOUGZ010000089.1 GCA_029865405.1 Betaproteobacteria bacterium | reverse complement strand
CAAGGCGATCCTGGAAGACATCGCGGACAACGCCTTCAATCCGGATGCCTACCTCCAGCAGGGCGGCGACATGGTGCGGGTGGGCGGGATGACCTATGCCTGCAATCCGCGCGCCGACATCGGCGCGCGCATCTCCGACATGCGGTTGCAGGACCGTCCGCTCGAGGCGACGAAGCGCTACAAGGTGGCCGGCTGGGCGCCGGTCGCCGAAGGGGCGAGCGGCGAGCCGGTGTGGGAACTTGCCGCGCGCTACCTGCGCGCGCGGCGCGCGATCGCCCCTTTGACGCCCAGCGTGCCGCGCCTTACCGGTTGACCGGCGAGGCCGGGTCCATCAGCAGCGCCGTAATGTCCTTCATCTGCTGCTCGGTGAGCGCGCCGGCGTGGCCGAAGCGCGGCATCTGCGAGCAGATGCTGTACGCCTTGGCGTTGTAGATCTTGGAGTAGGCGTAGCGCTGGATGTCCGTGCCGTAGCCGCGCAGCTTCGCGAACTGGCTCAGGCTCGGCCCGATGGTGCCGAACGCCGTCGTCGCCGGGTCGATCTGGTGGCAGTTGTAGCAGCTGCCGCCGACGCCACCCTTGTCGCTCCAGGCCATGCCGCGGCCGTTCTGCGCGATCTTCTCGCCGGATTTCCAGTCGCCGAGGAGCTTGCCGTCCGCCGGCCACTTGACGCCGGCATACTGCTCGCCCTGCAGCTTCTTGGCCAGATCCGCCGGCGGGTTGTCGTTGTACTTGTTGCACGCAGCCTGGACGGGGTCCTCTTTCAGCCGGTCCATGCCGGCGATGCCCTGGGCGTGAAAGTCGCGCTGCATCAGGGCCAACGCCTCGTCGCGGGGGCTGGACTGCAGGGCCGCGCAGGCGGCAAGAATCGCCGTGGCGGCCGCCAGGATTACTGCGGTACCGATCTTCATGGCATGCCTCCTAGCGCTTGATACCGGGGCCCTTGTACTCCTGGCCCTGGGCGTTGACGGTGAGATAGGTGAGCAGCGCGCTCAGCATCTCCGAGGTATAGCCCGGCTCGGGGAAGCGCTGCTGGCGGTAGCAGTCGTTCAGGCGCCATTGCAACGTGTGCATCACGCCGCCGGTCATGCGGTAGCCCGGCCAGCCCTGCACCGCGCGGATCGCCTGCTCCGGCTTGGTGAAGTTGGGCAGCGGCTGCGTGCGGATACGCTGGCCGTCCACGCCGTGGCAGCTCGCGCAGGAGAAATCGAACGCCCCGGCGCGATAGAAGAAAACCTCCTTGCCGGCCGCGTAGGCCGCCTTCTCCTTCGGGTGCGACTGCGGCGGCGCGAATTTCATTCCCGCGGAGTTTGCGGCCACGTACGTGGTGATCGACACCGGGTCGGGCGTGGCGGTCGCGCTGCTGAAGGGCTTCTTCGCCAGGTCCTCGTACTTGAATCCCTGCAGCGTGATCATGCAGTGCACGATGCGCGCCTCGGCGTCCATCACGCGGTCGACATCGGCGAAGTAGCGCGGCATCTGCGCGTAGGCGCCCTTCACCACGCCGGGCCCGAGCCCGAGGTCGCACTTTTCGAGCGAAGCCTTCTTCGGCCCACCCGGCGTCTTCCACAACTGCTCGCCTTTTGCATCGAACAATTCCGCCGGATTGGCCTCTTCCATGATCGCCCGGAACTTGTCGAAGTCCGCGGCAACCGGATCCTCGGTCTGCGCCATCGCCAGCGGCAACGACGCCGCGGCGACTGCCGCACCAAGACCCCGCATGAGCGCTTGTCTCATCTTCACCTCCTCCAGTTCAATCCGGCGGGGCTTCTGCGGCCCCGGCGCGTCAGCTCAGGAACCGCCGCGGACCGTCGTCTCGTCCGTGCGCGATTCGCCCTTGTTGTCCTTCCAGATCACCGTGATCTTGTCGCCGGCCTTTGCGCCCTTCACCTTGAAGGCGAACACCGGGTTGCGCGAGATCGCCTGGCTGATGTCGGCGCTGAACACCGTCTTGCCGTTCAGCTGCGCGGTGATGTTCTGGATGAAATGCAGCGGCACCTTCTTGCCGCCCTGGCTGCGCTGGCCGGTTTCCATCGGATGCGCCATCAGCACGCGCACGTCGGTGACGTCGCCTTCCACGGTGGCGCGGATCTTCATCGGGTCTGCCATGGTCTCGTTCTCCTCAGCCGCCGCAGCCGCCGATAGTGACCTTCACTTCCTTGGCGGTGGTGTAGTGCTTGCCGCCCGCGGCCACGACCACACGCACCGGGCTGGTCTCGCCCATCTTCGCGCGCAGGTGCACGAAGGGCACCGAGCCCGCCGCGAAGTCGAAGGTGCCCGTGTACGGAAACGGGTTCTTCTCGATGAACACGGAAATGCTCGTCGTGCCGGGGATGTTGCTGGTGACGTCGATCGGCACCACCGCGCCGTTCTCGGCGATGTCGGGGGCGCGGATGACGATGTCCTTGCTCTCTTCGGCATTGCCCATGCCGAGCGCCTTCATGGCGTCGATGGCGGATTTCGCCTCGAAAGCGCTCTGGTTCCAGGCCGCGTGCGCGCGGCCGGGCTTGAGCAGGGCGGTGCCGGCTAACGCGAGCAGCCCGAGCGCGCCCCCTGCCTTGATGACGGATCTGCGAGTTTGTTGCATGCCTCCTCCTCGTGCCCGATTCGATGTGTAGTAGGAAATCCTGGGCTCCATTGGCTAGCCTACTCAAATTCCCCTGCGGCGCACAAGCCGAATGACCTTCGGGGCCTCATGGAAATTTGATTCGACCCATAACGACAGCTAATTCAACTGCAGCGCGCAATTACATGCGCATGTAAGTGTAGCCCTCGCGCTCCTGCAGCCGGCTGATCTCGGCGATCCCGGAAGGTACCAGGGTCGCTTCGGGCAGGATGCCGCCGCCGTCGATCCTGCGGCGCACCAGCGTGTTGTTGCAGACGCGGAAGTCCACGCCGCGGTCCTTGAACTGCCGCACGGCCGTGGCGAAGAGCTGGCCCGACTCATCGCGTGCGCCGCGCAGCAGGAAATCGACGCCCTCGTTATGCGCCACGACCACGACTTTCGTTTCCGGCGAGGCCTCGAGGTGGTTGCGCAGGGTGCGCAGCGCGGCGCCGGCATTCTGGCTGCTGGATACGTGGTAGACGACTTTGCCCGTGCCGCGCGCTACGTTCGCGGGCGCCGGCTCGAGCGTGCCGCGCAGTGTCCAGGCCGCGAGCGCCACCACCGCCAGCGCCGCCGCGCCCATCGCCACGCGCCTGCGCGTCGCGCCCGCCGGCACGGATTCCAGGTGCCCGAGTCGCGCCTGCACCTTATCGCGCAGCGACGTCGGCGCCATGCGAAATTCGGTATGGCGCTGCACGCCCGAGCGAAGCGCGTGCAGGCTGTCTGCGCGCGCGCGGCAACGCGCGCAGCCACGCAAGTGCGCCTCCAGCGCGAGCACGCTGGCGGCGTCGAGCTCTTCGTCGACGTACGCGTTCATGAGGCGGACGGCGTCAGGACAGTTCATGTGCCGGTGTCCTTGGTCTCGGCGCGCGCGCCGAGCGCGTGCTGCAGCAGGCGGCGGCCGCGCGCGATGCGAGACATGACGGTGCCGATGGGCACTTCGCACGCGGCTGCGATCTCGCGATAGCTGAAGCCGTGGATCTCGCGCAGGACCACGGCCTCGCGGAACTCGACCGGCAGCGCGCGCAGGGCGCCGCGCACGCTCTCCCGGTCGGCCTCGCGAATCGCCGCCGCCTCCGGGTTGAGCGGAAAGCTGACGACCGCCCCGGCGGCCACGGCGTCCTCGCCGCAGCCCTCTTCGTCGAACGGCAGCGGCGCGCCGTCCTGGCGGGCGCGCTGCAGCAACGTGTAGCAGGTATTGCGCACGATGCCGAGGAGCCACGGCCGCGCCTCGTCGCCGCGCAGGCCATCGAAGTAGCGGAAGGCGCGCAGGCAGGCTTCCTGCACCGCTTCCTCGGCCTGGGCGTCGTCGCGCACCAGCCAGGTCGCGAGGCTGTACGCGGCGTCGAGGTGCGGCAGCACCAGGCGCTCGAACCGCGCGCGCTTCTCGTCGTCGGACAAGGTCCCATCTCCCCCAATTACCGCGCCTGCGACGATTCTATTCCAGGGCCGCCCCGGGAATATTCCGGCGCGCGCGCCGGTACGGATGGCAGCGGGGACTGAATCCCGCCATAACCTGGAAGGAGGGAAGGATGAGGACGCTTTATGGACTGGCACTGGCGGGAGCGGTAGGTGCGGCAACGTTGTCGGGCTGCGGCACGATGGGCATGGACCGCAAGGCCACCGTCGCCGAGGACAAGGTGATCTACCACGTGAACGAAGGCGACGATCAGGCGGTCGACGCGCTGCGCAACATCAACAACCACCTCGCGGTCAATCCCAAGGCAAAGATCGTCGTGGTGACGCACTCGAAGGGCATCGGCTTCCTGAAGAAGGGCGCGCGCGACAAGAACGGGAACCCCTTCAATGTCCCGGTCGAGACGCTGAAGGAGCGCGGCGTGAAGTTCGACCTGTGCGAGATCACGCTCCAGCGTACCAAGCAGGACGCCAAGGACTTCCTGCCCGAGGTCACCCTCGTGCCCTCCGGCGTGGCGGAGATCGCGCGTCTGCAGCAGCGCGAGGGTTACGCCTATCTGCGCCCGTAGCTAGGCTGCGGCTTTGGTGCGCCGGCGCCGCCGGCGCACCAGCCACGGCACGATCACCAGCAGCGCAGTCACGGCGAGGAACGTCGCCGAGATCGGCTGCGTGACGAACACGCTCGCATCGCCCTGGCTGATGGAGAGCGCGCGGCGGAATTGCGTTTCCGCAAGCGGCCCGAGGATCAGGCCGATCACCGCCGGCGCCACCGGGATGTCGAAGCGCCGCATGACGAAGCCGAGCAGCCCGAAGACATAGAGCGTCGCCAGGTCGACCCACGACTGGTGCAGGCTGTACGCCCCGAGCGTGGCGAAGACGAGGATGCCGGCGTAGAGCGCCGGCCGCGGGATGGTGAGCACCTTCACCCAGATGCCGATCAGCGGCAGGTTCAGCACCAGCAGGATCACGTTGCCGACGTACATGCTGGCGATGAGGCCCCACACCAGATCCGGCTGGATCTGAAAGAGCAGTGGCCCGGGCTGGATGCCGTAGTTCTGGAACGCGGTCAGCAGGATCGCCGCGGTGGCTGACGTGGGAATCCCGAGCGTGAGCAGCGGCACGAGCACGCCGGTGGCGGAGGCGTTGTTCGCCGCTTCCGGACCGGCGACGCCCTCGATCGCGCCGCTGCCGAACTCCTCCGGATGCTTGCTCAGCTTCTTCTCGAGCGAGTACGAGAGGAACGTCGGGATCTCCGCGCCGCCCGCCGGGATCGAGCCGAACGGAAAACCGATGGCGGTGGCGCGCAGCCAAGCTGGCCAGGAGCGCTTCCAGTCCTGCACCGACATCCATATCGAGCCGCTCATCTTCTCGAGCGTCTCGGGCAGGCGGCTGGTGTAGGCGGCGACGTAGAGCGTCTCGCCGACCGCGAACAGGCCCACCGCCAGCACCACCACGTCGATGCCGTCGAGCAGCTCGGGCACGCCGAAGGCAAAGCGCGGCTGGCCGGTCTGGCTGTCGATGCCGACCAGCCCCAGCATCAGGCCGACGAACAGGCTCGCCAGGCCGCGCGTGGTCGAGGCGCCGAGCACCGCGGCCACCGTGGTGAACGCGAACACCATCAGCGCGAAGTACTCCGCCGGGCCGAACTTGAGCGCCACCTCCACCACGACGGGTGCGAGCAGCGTGAGCAGCACGACGGCGATGGTGCCCGCGACGAACGAGCCGAGCGCGCAGGTGGCGAGCGCCGGGCCCGCGCGCCCCGCCTTCGCCATCTTGTTGCCTTCGAGCGCGGTGGCGATCGAGGCGGACTCGCCCGGCGTGTTGAGCAGGATGGTGGTGGTCGAGCCGCCGAACATCGCACCGTAGTAGATGCCGGCGAACATGATGAGCGCGCCGGTCGGATCGAGCTGCGCGGTGAGCGGCAGCAGCATTGCCACCGTGAGCGCCGGCCCGACGCCCGGCAGCACGCCGACGAAGGTGCCGAGCGTCACGCCGATGAAGCCCCACAGCAGGTTGATCGGCTTCAGCGCGACGTCGAAGCCCTGCAGCAGGCCGGCGAAAGCCTCCATCTACAGCCCGCCGATCAGGGGCTTGAGCCAGCCGCCCGGCAGGCTCACGTTCAGGACGCGCACGAAGAACAGGAACACGCCGAGCGCGATCGCCAGGCCGATGGCCGCATCGCGCAGCCAGCGCGCGCTGCCGAAGCCGCGCGCCACGCAGGTGAAGAGCAGCGCGCCCGCGAGCACGAACCCGGCCCACTGCATGAGCGCCATGTGCGCGATGAGGCCGGCGCTGATCCAGGCGAAGGCGCCCCAGTGCAGCGCGTGCTCGGTGCGCTCGGCCGGCTCGGGCATGCTGCGCCAGCCGCCGGTCAGCGCCTCGTACAGGAGAAAGGCGCCCGAGACGATGAGGCCGAACGCCACCACCGCCGGGATGAAGTTCGGGCCGATGCGCGCGTAGCCGCCCTGCGACGGCAGGTACGACGTGCCGACGGCGATGCCCGCGCCGAGCGCGAGCACCCCGAGCGAGAGCGCGATCTGGGCGCCGGAGCGGCGCACGCCGCGCCTACTTGCGCTTGATGCCGAGCGAGTCGATGATGCCCGCGATGCGCCGGGTGTCCTCTTCGAGGAACTTCGCGTACTGATCGCCGCCGAGGAACACGCCGGTCCAGCCGAGCCTGGCGAGCGTTTCCTTCCACGCCGCGGTTTCGGTCGCGTCCTTCACCAGCTTCACCAGCGCGTCGCGCTGCGCGCCGCTGATCCCGGGCGCGGCGAAGATGCCGCGCCAGTTGCCCAGTTCGACGTCGATGCCCTGCGACTTCAGCGACGGAACGCCGTCCACTGCCTCGGGCGCCGAGACGCCGAGCGCGCGCATGCGCCCGCCCTTGATCTGCTCGGCGAACTCGCCCACGCCCGACACCCCGGCGGTGACGTGGCCGCCGACGATCGCCGCGATCGCCTCGCCGCCGCCCTTGAACGGCACGTAGTTGATCTTCACCGGGTCGACCCCGACCTGCTTGGCGATCAGGCCGACCAGGATATGGTCGGTGCCGCCCGCCGAGCCGCCGCCCCAGGACACGGCGCCGGGGTTGGCCTTGAACGCTTTCACCAGGTCGGCCATCGACTTGTGGGGCGAGCCCGCGGGCACCACGATGACCTCCCACTCGCTCGTCAGCCGCGCCACCGGCGTCACCATGCCGAGGTTCACCGGCGACTGGTTGAGGTGGATGCCGCCGATCATCACCATGCCGCCGATCATCATGGTGTTGGGGTCGCCCTTGGCGGCGTTCACGAACTGCGCGAGGCCGATCGTGCCCGCGGCGCCGCCCTTGTTCTCGAACTGCACCGAGGACACGAGCTTCGCGCTCTGCATCGCGGCGGCCAGGTTGCGCCCGGTCTGGTCCCAGCCGCCCCCGGGGTTGGCCGGGATCATGATCTTCAGGTTGGGCTGCGCCGCCGCGGCGCCCGCGAACAGCAATACGGCCAGGAACTTTCCGAGCTTGAGCATGGTCTTCCTCCGGGAATTTGCGACTGCATTCTAGTGCACGGGCGATTGTTTGCGATAATGCGCCCCCTTTGAAGCGAGCGGCAGGCGGCAATGATCCGTATCGAGAACCTGGTGAAGGCGTTCGGCGCGAAGCGCGCCGTGGACGGCGTCTCCTTCGCCGTCGAGCGCGGCGAGGTGCTGGGCTTTCTCGGCCCGAACGGCGCCGGCAAGTCGACCACCATGCGCATGATCACCGGCTTCATCCCGCCGACGAGCGGCCGCGTGTCGGTCGGCGGCCACGACGTCGCCGAGGCGCCGCTCGCCGTGAAGCGCCTGATCGGCTACCTGCCGGAAGCCGCGCCTTCCTACCCCGACATGACGGTGCACGGGTTTCTCAGCTTCGCCGCAGAGATGCGCGGCCTCGCGGGCGGCGCACGCAAGAAGGCGCTCGGCCGCGTCGTCGAGCTGTGCTTCCTCGGCTCGGTGCTGCACCAGTCGATCGACACGCTGTCCAAGGGTTACCGGCACCGCACCTGCCTCGCGCAGGCGCTGATCCACGACCCCGAGGTGCTGATCCTCGATGAGCCCACCGACGGCCTCGACCCGAACCAGAAGCACGAGGTGCGTAACCTCATCCGCGAGCTCGGCAGGACCAAGTCCATCATCTTCTCCACGCACATCCTCGAGGAGGTCGACGCCGTCTGCACCCGCGCCATCATCATCGACCGCGGCCGCATCGTGGCGAGCGGCACGCCGGACGAGCTCGGCCGGCCGCTCGACGAGGTGTTCCGCCGCCTTACCCTCCCCGACACGGTGAAGTCATGAAGGCCATGAGCGCCTGGCACGCCATCCGCACCATCGCCAAGCGCGAGCTTGGGTCGTACTTCGCCTCGCCCGTGGCCTACGTGTTCCTGGTGATCTTCCTGCTGCTCACGGGCTTTCTCACGTTCACCGCCGGCGCCTTCTTCGAGCGCGGCGAGGCGAGCCTCGCCGCGTTCTTCGCCTGGCATCCCT
>JAOUGZ010000600.1 GCA_029865405.1 Betaproteobacteria bacterium | reverse complement strand
TGGCAGGCCTCGGTCACGTTGGGCCAGGCGTAGAAGGCGCCGCCGGGATTGCGGCAGGTCACGCCGGGCACCTGGTTCAGCAGGCCGACGATGAGGTCGCGCCGCTCGAGAAAGCTCGCGCGCATGGCCGCCGCGGCGTCCTGGGGGCCGGTCACGGCCTCGAGCGCCGCCCACTGCGAGATCTGCGAAGCGCAGGAGTCCGTATTGGTGATCCAGCGCGTGAACACGGGCGCGAGCACGGGATTGGAGGTAAAGCCGATCCGCCAGCCGGTCATGGCCCAGGTCTTGGAGGCGCCGTCGGAAATGATCGTGCGCTCGTACATGCCGGGGATCTGCGCGATGGAGAAGAACTCGCCCGCGTAGCAAAGCCGCGAATAGATCTCGTCGGCGTACACCCACACCTGCGGGTGCGTCTTCAGGATCGCGGCGATCGCCTCCAGATCCTTGCGCAGCAGCATGCCGCCGGTGGGATTGTGCGGCGTGTTGAGGATGACAAGGCGCGTCTTCGGCGTGATCAGCCGCTCGAGCTCCGCCGGATCGAAGGCGAAATCGCGCGCCTCGTGCAGGTGGCTCGGCACCGGCTGCGCGCCGTTGGCGACGATCTGCGATTCATAGATGGGAAACCCGGGATTCGGGTAGATCACCTCGTCGCCCGCACCGTAGTCGGTCGTGGAGAGGATGGCGTAGGCGATGAAGGGCTTGGCACCCGCGCCCACCACCACGTCCTCGGCGCGGATCGGCAGGTTGCCGCGCATGCCCGCCATATAGGTTGCCGCCGCGGCGCGGAGCTCGTCGATGCCGGCCGAGGGCGTGTAGCCGTGCTTGCCGCCCTGGATGGCGCGGATCGCGGCCTGCCGCACGTTCTCGGGCGCCGGGAAATCCGGCTGGCCGATGCAGAAGCTGACGATGTCCTTGCCCTGGCGGGCGAGCGCGTTGACCTCGGCGAGAACGACGAAGGCGTTCTCGGTGCCAAGCGTGCGGGCGCGGCGGCTGATGTCGGGCATGCGGTCCCCCTGAAGCGCGCATTTTACAGTGCTACGATTCCCGAACATGCTCGTCAACTGCGTCGCCTACCAGGACGGCAGGAAGCTCGCCGAGATCCAGCAGCGCGACATCCGCGCGACGCTCGAGCGCCCCGACTGCTTCGTGTGGGTGGCGCTGCGCGATCCCGACGCCGCCGAGCTCGCGCAAATGCAGGACGAGTTCGACCTGCACGAGCTGGCGGTGGAGGATGCGCGCCACGGCAACCAGCGGCCGAAGATCGAGGAGTACGGAGACTCGCTGTTCGCCGTGCTGCACACGGTGGCGGTGGCCGGCGACGAGCTGGCGGTGGGCGAGGTGGACGTCTTCGTCGGGCGCAACTACGTGCTTTCCGCGCGGCAGAAGTCCGAGCGCGGTTTCCAGGACGTGCGCGCGCGCTGCGAGCGCGAGCCTGAGCTCCTGCGCCACGGCGCGGGCTACGTGCTGTACGCGCTCATGGACGCGGTGGTTGACCGCTATTTTCCGGTGCTCGACGCGGTGGAGACCGAGCTCGAGGCGCTCGAGGAACAGATCTTCACCGGCAAGTCGCCGCGCGAGAACATCGAGGCGCTGTACTACGTGAAGCAGAAGCTGATGACGCTGAAGCACGCGGCGGGACCGCTGCTCGAGACCTCGAGCCGGCTGTTCGGCGGCCGCGTGCCGCCGGCCTGCGCGGGCTTGGGCGAATACTTCCGCGACGTGTACGACCACGTGGTGCGCCTCAACCAGTCGATCGACACCCTGCGCGACACGGTGACCACCGCGATCCAGGTGAACCTGGCGATGATCACCATCGGCGAGTCCGAAGTGACCAAGCGCCTTGCGGCGTACGCCGCCCTGGTTGCGGTGCCGACCATGATCGCCGGCATCTACGGCATGAATTTCGAATTGATGCCGGAACTGCAGTGGGCCTTCGGCTACCCGCTCGCGCTCACGGCGATGCTGGCCATCGACGTGTACCTCTTTTACCGCTTCCGCAAGGCGGGCTGGCTGTAGACAAGACTGCGGCGCTAGCGCATCCCGGGCAGCGCACCCTTGATGTTCCTCATCATGCGCGCCATGTTGCCGCCTTTCATCATCTTCATCATCTTCTGCATCTGCTCGAACTGGTTGAGCAGGCGGTTCACTTCCTGAACCGACACGCCCGCGCCGGTGGCGATGCGCCGCTTGCGCGAGGCCTTGATCAGCTCGGGATGCGCGCGCTCCTGCGGCGTCATGGCGTTGATCACGCCCGCAGTGCGGCGCAGCTGGCGATCGTCCTGCAGCTGCGCCGGGTTGATCTGACCGGCGAGCTGCGCCGGCAGCTTGTCGAGCATCGACGCCATGCCGCCCATCTTCTGCATGTGCTGCAGCTGCTGCTTGAAGTCCTCGAGGTCGAAGCCCTTGCCCTTCTTCAGCTTCTCGGCGACGCGCTGCGCCTGCTCGAGGTCGACCTGCTTGTGCGCCTCCTCGACCAGCGACAGGATGTCGCCCATGCCGAGCACGCGCGAGGCCATGCGCTCGGGGTGGCACGGCTCGAGCGCGTCGAG
>JAOUGZ010000088.1 GCA_029865405.1 Betaproteobacteria bacterium | reverse complement strand
ATACCCGCTTCGATTCGCACGCTTTCTTCGCGATCTGCCCCCTTTGATCCGCAGCATGACCGGATACGCGCTCGTCTCGGCCGAGCACCCGCGCGGCGCGCTCAGCCTCGAGCTGCGCTCGGTGAATGCGCGCTTCCTCGACCTGCAATTCCGCGTCCCGGACGAGCTGCGGGCGCTCGAGCCGATCCTGCGCGAGGCCATCGCCGCGCGGGTGTCGCGCGGCAAGGTCGACTGCCGGCTCGCGTTCGCGGCCGGCACCGGCGCCGGGCAGGCGCTCGATGCCGGGGCGCTCGACGCCCTGCGCCGGCTCGAAGCCGACGCGCGGCGCGCCTTTCCGCACGCCGCGCCCTTGTCCGTGAGCGACGTGCTGCGCGCGCCCGGCGTCCTGCGCGAGGAGGCGCTCGATGGCGATGCGCTGCGCACGCGCGCCGGCGTGCTCGCGGCGCGGGCCGTCGACGAGCTGTGCGCGGCGCGCGAGCGCGAGGGCGCGAAGCTCGCCGCGGTGCTCGCCGAGCGCGTCGCCGAGATGCGCAAGCGCCTCGCCCAGGTCGCGCCGCTGGTGCCGGCGGCGAATGCCGCCTACCAGGCGCGCCTCGCCGAGCGCCTGCGCGAGGCGCTCGGCGCCGCGGACGACGAGCGCCTGCGCGCCGAGCTCGCGGTGTTCGCCGTGAAGACCGATGTCGAGGAGGAGCTGCAGCGCCTGGAGGCGCACATCGCCGAAGTGGAGCGCGTCCTCGCCGCCGGCGGCGCAGCCGGCAAGCGGCTCGACTTTCTCGCGCAGGAGCTCAACCGCGAGGCCAACACCCTCGCCTCGAAGGCGGCGACGCGCGAAATCGCCGATTGCGCGCTCGAGTTGAAGCTGCTCATCGAGCAGGTGCGCGAGCAGGTGCAGAACATCGAATGAACGGGCTGCTGTTCGTCATCACGGCGCCCTCGGGGGCCGGCAAGTCCTCGCTCATCCAGGGGCTGCTCGCGGCCGAGCGCGGCGTGTCGCTGTCGGTGTCGTACACCACGCGCGCCCCGCGCCCCGGCGAGGCCGAAGGGCGCGAGTATCACTTCGTCGACCTCGGCACCTTCGAGGCGATGCTCGAGCGCGGCGAGTTCCTGGAGAGCGCCGAGGTGCACGGGCACCGCTACGGCACATCGCAGAAAGTGATCGAGAAGGCCCGCGCCTCGGGGCGCGATCTCGTGCTGGAGATCGACTGGCAGGGCGCCGAGCAGGTGCGCCGGCTGCATCCGGACGCCATCGGCATCTTCATCCTGCCGCCGACCATGAAGGAGCTCGAGCGCCGCCTGCGCGCGCGCGCCCAGGATGCGGACGGGGCGATCAAGCGGCGCCTGGCCAACGCGGCGGACGAAATGACGCACGCCGTGGAGTTCAAATACGCTATAATTAACAATAACTTCGACGACGCCCTGCTCGACCTGCGGGCGGTCGTGCGCGCAGAACGCCTGGCCGTCGCCCGGCAGCTGGCGCGGCATCCCGAAGTCTTCAAACCGGACTCCTGAACATGGCCCGCATCACCGTAGACGACTGCCTGCATCGCATCCCCAACCGCTTCCAGCTCACGCTCGCCGCGACCTACCGGGCGCGCCAGTTGAGCGCCGGCGCCTCGCCGCTGGTGGAGGCGAACCGCGACAAGCCCACCGTGATCGCCCTGCGCGAGATCGCCACCGGCAAGATCGGCACCGAAGTCCTGAAGCGCAACCCCACCGTACCGACGCCCCCGGCGCCCTGAGCCCCGGGACGAGCCCCGAAGGGGGCTGGGCCTGGGGTAATCTCCCCCCATGGCCGCCGTGCAAAACCTCGACGCGAGCCGCTTCGGCTACCTGAAGAAGGCGGATATCGCGCGCCTGGCGGACGCGTATCGCTTTTCCGAGGCCGCGCACGCGGGACAGAAGCGCCAATCGGGCGATCCCTACATCTCGCACCCGCTCGCGGTCGCCGAGATCCTCGCCGGCTGGCACCTGGACGGCCAGGCGCTGATGGCGGCGCTGCTGCACGACGTCATGGAGGACACCTCGGTCACCAAGGCGGAGATTTCCGACACCTTCGGCAAGCCGGTGGCCGAGCTGGTGGACGGCCTGTCGAAGCTGGACAAGATCGAGTTCCAGTCGGCCGAGGACGCGCAGGCCGAGAATTTCCGCAAGATGCTGCTCGCCATGGCGCGCGACGTGCGCGTCATCCTCATCAAGCTCGCCGACCGGCTGCACAACATGAGGACGCTCGACGCGGTGCCGGCGGCGAAGCGCCGGCGCGTGGCGCGCGAGACCATGGAGATCTACGCGCCGATCGCCAACCGCTTCGGCCTCAACACCCTCTACCACGAGCTGCAGGAGCTCGCGTTCGCGCACCTGTATCCGCTGCGCTACCGCACGCTCGTCAAGGCGACCCGGTCGGCGCGCGGCAACCGCCGCGAGGTGGTGGGCAAGATCGAGTCGGCGGTGAAGGCGAAGCTCGCCGACGCCGGCATCGCCGCCGCGGTCAGCGGGCGCGAGAAGCACATCTATTCCATCTACCGCAAGATGATCGAGAAGCACCTGTCCTTTTCGGAGGTGCACGACATCTACGGCCTGCGCGTGGTGGTGAAGGACGTGCCCACCTGCTACCTCGCACTCGGCACCCTACACGCGCTGTACAAGCCGGTGCCGGGGAAGTTCAAGGACTACATCGCCATCGCCAAGGCGAACGGCTACCAGTCGCTGCACACCGCGCTGATCGGCCCCTACGGGGTGCCGCTGGAAGTGCAGATCCGCACCGAGCAGATGCATCACCTCGCCGAAGCCGGGGTCGCCTCGCACTGGATGTACAAGGACGATACCGTGTCGCTCTCGGATCTGCAGAAGAAGACCCACCAGTGGCTGCAGTCGCTGCTCGAGATCCAGAACCAGTCGGGCGACCCGCACGAGTTCCTCGAGCACGTGAAGGTCGATCTGTTTCCGGACGAGGTCTATGTCTTCACGCCCAAGGGCCGCATCCTGTCGCTGCCGCGCGGCGCGACCGCTGTCGACTTCGCCTACCAGGTGCACACCGACATCGGCAACCGCTGCGTCGCCGCGAAGGTGAACGGCGAGCTGGTGCCGCTGCGCACCGAGCTGAGGAACGGCGAGCGCGTCGAGATCATCACCGCCAGCCACGCCAAGCCGAACCCGGCCTGGCTGCAGTACGTGCGCACCGGCAAGGCGCGCGCCAACATCCGCCATTTCCTGAAGACCATGCAGTACGACGAGTCGATGGCGCTCGGCGAGCGGCTGCTGGAGCAGGCGTTGAAGGGCTACGGCGTGGCGCCCGGCGACATCGACGAGGCGAGCTGGGAGCGCGTGATCCGCGACACCGTGGGCCGCACCCGGCGCGAGCTCCTCGCGGACATCGGCCTGGGCAAGCAGCTGCCGGCGGTGGTGGCGCGGCGCCTGATGATGCGCGCCGAGTCGGACGCGAAGCCCATGGGCAAGGCGGCGAGCGTCGTCATCCGCGGCACCGAGGGCATGGCGGTGCAGCTCGCCGCCTGCTGCCGCCCGATACCCGGCGACGGCATCGTCGGCTCGATGAAGAAGGGCCAGGGACTGGTGGTGCACAACGCCGAGTGCCGCGCCATCGAGCGCTCGCGCAAGAACGAGCCCGAGCAGTGGATCGACGTCGAATGGGCGCCGACGCCCTCGCGGCTCTATCAGGCCGCGGTCAAGGTGATGGTCGCGAACCAGCGCGGCGTGCTCGCCAAGGTCGCCTCCGAGATCGCCGAAGCCGGGTCGAACATCGACTCGATCAGCATGGAGGAGGACCGCGCCTTTTTCACCAACATGCACTTCGTCCTGGAAGTGTCGAACCGCGGCCACCTGGCGCGCGTCATGCGCGCGCTGCGCCGGCTGCCGGACGTGAAGAAGCTCTCGCGCGTGCGGGAGTAGCGCGGCCGCCTGTACCCCCTTGCCTACCTGAAAAGCGCGCTCGCGGTCGCGGTGGTGGGCCTCGCCGCGCACGCGCTGACCCGGCTCGTGCCGCTGCCGCACGTCTCGGTGCTGTTCATCGCCGCGGTGATCACCAGCGCAGCGCTCTGGGGGCTCGGCCCGTCGCTCTTCGCCGCGTTCCTGAGCGTCGCGGCCGGCAGCTTCCTGTTCTATTCGCCGATCTACAGCTTTCATGTGGCCAACCCCCAGGACTTCGCCGACCTGGCGGTATTCATCGTCGTTGCCGTGCTGACCAGCCGGCTCGCCGACGGCGTGCGCCGCCAGGCACGCGAGGTCGCCGATGCGCGGCTCAAGGCGCAGGGCGAGGCGCTGCGCGAGGCATTGATCAATTCCGTGTCGCACGACCTGCAGACGCCGCTCGCGTCGATCCTCGGATCGGCGAGCGTGCTCGAGACCATGGGCGAGCACGGCGACCCGCGCGCCCGGCGCGAGCTCGCGGCGACGATCCGCGAGGAAGCCGAGCGCCTCGCCACCTACATCGGCAACGTGCTCGACCTGACGCGCATTCGCGCCGGTCAGATCACGCCGCGCCTGGAGCTGGTCGAGCTCTCGGATATCATCAACGGCGCCATGCGCCGCAAGGAGAAGGTGCTCGCCGGCCACGCGCTGCGGGTCGAGCTGCCGCCCGGGCTGCCGATGCTGCGGCTCGACCTGTTCCTCATGGAGCATGCGGTGGCCAGTGTGCTGGACAACGCCGCGAAATTCTCTCCGCAAGGCACGCTGATACGCGTCGTGGCGCGCGCAGAGGGCGACCACGCGGTGCTGGAGATTTCCGACAGCGGCCGCGGCATCCGCGCCGAGGACCTCGGTCGCGTGTTCGAGGCCTTCTACCGGGGAAGCCCGCAGGAAGGCGGTGCCGCCGCGGGCAGCGGCCTCGGCCTCGCCATTTGCCGCGCGTTCGTCGAGGCGAACGGCGGCACCGTAGCGCTGACCAGCGCCGGCCCCGGAAGCGGCGTATCCGTTCAGATCCGCCTCCCGCTGCTGCCATGACCGACGCCGACTCGCAGATTCTCGTCGTCGACGACGAACCGCAGATCCGCAAGTTCCTGCGCGTCGGGCTGGAAAACCAGGGTTTCGCCGTGCTCGAGGCCGGGACCGGAGAAGCCGCGCTGCGCGCCGCGGTCGCGGCGCAGCCCAAGCTCGTCGTGCTCGACCTGGGCCTGCCCGACCGCGACGGCTTCGAGGTGCTCGCCGCGCTGCGCGAGTGGTCGCGCGTGCCCGTTCTCGTGCTTTCGGTGCGCAGCAGCGAAAAGGAAAAAGTGAGGGCCTTCGACCTGGGCGCCGACGATTACGTCGTCAAGCCCTTTGGCATGCCTGAACTGCTCGCGCGCATCAGGGCGGCGCTGCGCCGCAAGACCGAGAGCGAGGCGCCAGTGCCGGTGTTCCGCGTCGGCGGGCTCGAGGTCGACCTCGTGCGCCGCCTGGTGCGCGTCAACCAGGCCGAGGTCCGGCTCTCACCCAAGCAGTACCGGTTGCTGCAGGTCCTGGTGACCAATGCGGGCAAGGTGGTCACGCACCGGCAGCTTCTGAGCGAGGTCTGGGGCGCGGCGCATCGCGAGGACGTCCAGTACCTGCGCGTCTTCGTACGCAAGCTGCGCGGCCACATCGAGGCCGATCCGGCGCGGCCGGCCTACCTGCTCACGGAACTGGGCGTTGGCTACCGGCTGCGCACGCCCGATCAGCTCGCCGACCCGCCCTGAACGTTTATGCGGCGGCTATGCTGAAGCGGCCGCACGCGTATGGAACGGTAATGCCCTCGCCACCGACAATCGCGCGAGGAGGTACCACCATGGTCTTGACGAGTACAGCGTTGATTGCGGGCGGACTGGCCTGCATCGGAGTCTCCGGCTACACCCTGCGCGCATCCACCCCGCAGGAAGGCAAACCGCCTGGCTTCTGGACGAGGACCGAGACCCGATCCACGGTGCTCGCGCTTACGCTGGTCACGATGTTCATCATCGGCGGCGGATTGGTGCTGAAAGGACTCCTGTCCTGAAGCGCACCTAGGAGTCCGGCGCCGTCGCGCTGGGCTGGCGCATCACGCATGGCGGGCTTGCTGCGATATCCGCGGGCGGCTGGGTCGGATCGGCGATCATCGTCGCAGGGTCCCACGTCATCTGGCGCTTTCTCGCCGCGCGCATACGCAATAGCGGACGCGCGCGGGCAGCGGCCGCAGCCTAGCGCACACTTTGCGCCTGTCGGGTGAAGTGCTCCGACAGCTGCGCGATCCCCGGCGGAATGCGGTGGCGGTGCGGCGTATAGCCGGGCAGCATCGAGCGCAGGCGCATGCCGAGCGGGAACATCCAGAGCTGCAGTCGCTGACGCGTGCCGATGCGACAGCGCTCGCCGTGGCGTGCCACGTCCGCGGCCGACATCAGCGCCGCGCAATCGCGCTGGAAGCGCAGCATGTGCCCCTGGGCAAACCAACACAATCGCACCCGGAACAGGTAGCCGCCGTACAGGTGCTGGTACAAATCGAAGGCGACGTTGCGATGCTCGATCTCCTCGAGCATGTGCCACTTGAACAGCTCGCCGAAGGCGCGCTGCGTGCGGCGATGGTCGTATAGCCCGCTGCCGATCATGCGCAGCGCGAACTGCGTGGTGTAGGACTCGAACGCCTCTACGTAGCCGATGCAGAACCGGTCGCTCGCGTTGCCGAGCAGGCCGTCGAGCTCGCCTTTCAGTCCATCGATCCGCGCCTGCAGTCCGGGATAGCCGTGGGCGAGGACGACCTTGTTGAAATCGATGTGCCGCTGGTAGTGCTGCGCCTCCTGGCGGCAGAAACGATCCACCTCTTCACGCAGCTTGTCGTCGCGGATCTTGTCGAGCACGCGCCGGAAGGACTTGACGGCGAACGGCTCGAGGAGCGCCACGTACAGGCCGAAGGCAGTATGGTTGTACGAAAGTGCGGCGCTGCCGGCGATATACAGCGGGTGGAAGTCGGTAGCGCCCGGCACGTCGAACTTCATGCTGCGCACGGGGATCGGGTGCATGGCGAAAAGATGGTACTCCCGCTGGGCCAGGTACTTGACTCCCAATCGCGGCGAGCGTCAACTCGGGGCATGACCGCGGCTCACCTGGACCAGACCTACCACTTCATCCTCTCGGTGTTCGTAGAGCGCGGCCAGGCGCCGCACTTCACCGAGATCGCGGCGAAGTTCGGCATCCCCGCCGAGGAGGGCAAGCGGCGGCTGCATGAGCTGATGGCCGCCCGGCTGCCCAACTGGCTGTTCCCGGACACCGATCTCATCGCCTCGTTCGCCCCGTTCAACAACCTGCCGACGCAATACCGCATCTCGGTGGACGGGGAGCAGAAGTGGTTCGCGCAGTGCGGCCTGGAGTCGCTCGCCACGACCTGGATGTTCCCGGGCAAGGTGGTGACGGTGAACGCGCCGTGCCTCGACTGCGGCGCGCCGCTGCGCGTCGACGTTCTCGACGGCGAGATCAGGAAAGCCGATCCCGGCGACATCCATTTCTTCGTCGATCTGCCGATCAAGAAGTGGTACGGCAACCTGCCGTTTGCCTGAAGCCGGATGAATCTCTTTCGGTCGAAAGAGCACGTGAAGCAGTGGTCGCAGTTCAGGCCGGGAACCGAGGCGGGCATACTGACCCTCGCCAACGCGATGCGGGTGATGAGCACGCCGCGGCATCGCAACCGGCTGCGCCCGGATTACGTATCCACGCTCCCTGAGACGGTGCCGGCATTCGTGCAGCGACTGCTCGAAGTGAGCGACAATTCCCCCTTCTGGGACCTGCGCCCGGGCTGATTCGCCGGCAGTCCCGACGTTCGGCCCGTCGTTTTCGTCGTGGCGCGAACGCCGACCCCGATTTCGCGAGGAAGGAACCCGCACCTTGGCCAAGATCCGCATCCAGTTCACTTTGTTTTCCGCGTTCTATTCGCCGCTCATTTCCGCGATGTCGGGCGGCTTCCTCAAGGCCGAAGGCCTCGATCCGGAGTGGTCGGTCTCGCCGCCGGGCGTTTCGGCGATCGCGTCCCTGAAGGACGGCTCGGCGCACGTCGTGCAATCGGCGCTCAGCCAGGGCTTCACGTCGCTCGACAAGGGCGAAGCGCCCGCGGCGGTGCATTTCGCCCAGGTGAACGAGATGGACGGCTTCTTTCTCACCGCGCGCAAGCCGGATCCGGCCTTCAGCTGGAGGAAGCTCGAAGGCGCCGACGTCGTCATGTTCAAGGGCGGCCAGCCGCTCGCCATGTTCAAGTACGCCTGCCACAAGGCAGGCATCGACTTCGCGAAGATCAGGCCGCTCACCCCCGGCGGCGCCGCCGAGATCGACAAGGCCTTCCGCGACGGTGAGGGGCAGTACGTCCAGCAGCAGGGGCCGTATCCGCAGCAGCTCCAGGCCGATGGCGTGGGGCACATCGTGGCGCAGGTCGGCAAGCAGATCGGGCCCTGCGGCTTCTCCAGCCTCGCCGCGACGCGCGAGTGGCTGAAGACCGGCATGGCGAAGGCGTTCATGCGCGCCTACAGGAAGACCCGCGTCTACATGAACGAGACGCCGGCGGCCGAGATCGCCAGGGCGGAGAAGCCCTTCTTTCCCAAGATCGACGAAGCCGTGCTCGCGGAG
>JAOUGZ010000599.1 GCA_029865405.1 Betaproteobacteria bacterium | reverse complement strand
GAAATGGAGCTACCGCACCCCATCCCCACGCAATTCCCGAAGGGCGAGTACCTGCTGATGTTCGACCCGCTGGACGGCTCTTCCAACATCGACGTCAACATCTCGGTCGGCACCATCTTCTCGGTGCTGCGCTGCCCGAAGATGGCCGACGGCAGCCTGTGCGATCCCAAGGAGGCGGCATTCCTGCAGCCCGGGCGCACGCAGGTGGCGGCGGGCTTCGCCGTGTACGGCCCGACCACGGTGTTCGTCCTCACCGTGGGCGACGGCGCGCACGCCTTCACCCTCGATCGCGAGACCTACACGTTCGTCCTCACCCACCCCGACATCCGCATCCCCGCCGACACCGCCGAATTCGCGATCAACATCTCCAACCAGCGGCGCTGGGAAGCGCCGGTCAAGCGCTACATCGACGAATGCCTCGCCGGCCGGGACGGCCCGCGCGGCAAGGACTTCAACATGCGCTGGGTGGCCTCGATGGTGGCGGACGTGTTCCGCGTGCTCTCGCGGGGCGGCATCTTCATGTACCCGCGCGACGCGAAGAACACGGACGGACGCCTGCGCCTGATGTACGAGGCCAACCCGATGGCCTTCATCGTCGAGCAGGCGGGCGGCGCCGCCACCGACGGGCGCACGCGCATCCTCGACCTGCAGCCCAAGGGGCTGCACCAGCGCGTCGCCGTGATCCTCGGCTCGAAGAACGAAGTGGACGTGGTCACCTCGTACCACGGCAAATAGCGCAAATAGGGACAGACCCCATTATTCTCATCTGCAGATGAGAATAATGGGGTCTGTCCCTACATGATCACCAGCCCCTGCCCGGTGGGCAGCTCCACGATCGGCCGGCCGAGCCGGCTGAAGAAGGCGTCGGCGGCGAGCTTCTGCGGCCGGAACCCCATCCAGCCGTAGTCGTCGAGCAGCACGAAGGCGCCGGGCGCAAGGCGCCCGTCGAAGAATTCCAGCGCCGCCGCCTCCGCCACTGCGGAATTGAGGTCGAGGTGCAGGAACGCGATCTTCTGCGGCGCGCGCTCGGCGAGCACCTCCGGAATGCGCCCGCGCAGGACGTGGATGTTCGGAAAGGGCGAAAAGCGCTTGACGCACGCCTCGTACAGGCCGGGCTCGGCGTAGAGCTCCGGGCTTTCCTCGCCGGGGTTGACCTGGTCGGCGGGAATCCCGGCAAACGTGTCGTACAGGTACCACTGCTTGTCGGACTTCGCGAAATCCAGCCAGCGCGCGGCGACGATGGTGCAAAAGCCGCGGAACACGCCGCACTCGACGAAATCGCCCTCGCGCCGCAAAGCGTTGGCCGCGCACCAGCACAGCACGTGCAGGCGCCACACCAGGCTCTTTTCGCGCTCCAGGCCGACTTCCTCGTTGAACGCCTGCATGAAGCGCGCGTCCTGGTAGAAGCCCATGTTGCGGTGGAACGTCAGCATCATGTCGCCGGCGAAGGCGAAGCCGAACGCGCGGCTGAGCGTCGCGATCGCCTGCTCCACCTGCTCGGCGTAGGCCGGATTGACGAAGAACATGGGACGCGCCCCCGCGAAAAGCGAAAAGGCCGAGGGCTCCCGCCACCCGGCCTTTCCTGGACTCCCCTGAAATCGGTTACTTCAGGTGCTTGCTGACCAGCTTGGTCATCTCGAACATCGACACCTGCGACTTGCCGCCGAACACGGCCTTCAGCTTGTCGTCGGCATTGATCATGCGGCGGTTCTTCTTGTCCTGCAGCCCGTTGCGCTTGATGTAGCCCCAGATCTTCTTGGTGACTTCGGTGCGCGGCATGGCGCTCGAGCCGATGACGGCCGAGAGCGTCGCGCTCGGATTCATCGCTTTCATGAACGCTGCATTTGGCTTGCGCTTCTTGCCCGCCTTCTTCGCCTTCTTCTTCGCCATCGTGATTCTCCTCTGATCGGAACGGAACTCTAGAGATCCGGAAGTTGCCGCCGCGGTGCGGCGGTGGGCGAAAGATGCCGAATCCAGAGGAGCATGTCAATGTCTGCAGGCGGCGACGACGCACTATTTTTCGCGTCCATCACAGCGTGCCGCAGGCCTCGCGCACTGCAGCGATGCGCTCGCCTGCGGTGCGCTGGGCGCCTTGCGCCCGGCGCGACGCTCGCGCCCCGCGCGCAGCAACCCGCTGATTTCGACGTTCATTCTTATAGAATGAGCGCCATGAACATCGCCGACTTGCGCCAGGAGTACATGCGCATGGGTCTTGCAGAGGCGCAGGCGCACGCCGACCCGCTGGCGCAATTCGAGCGCTGGTTCGCCGAGGCGCTGACGGCCGAGCTGCCGCTCGCCAACGCCATGACGCTCGCCACGGTCTCCGCGACTGGCGCCCCGACGGCGCGCATCGTGCTGCTCAAGGCCCTGGAGGGCGGTGGCTTCGTCTTCTACTCGAACTACCGCAGCCGCAAGGCGCGCGAGCTGGCCGCGCAGCCGCGCGCGTGCCTGCTGTTCCTGTGGGCGGAACTGGAGCGCCAGGTGCGCATCGAGGGCCCGGTCGGGCAGGTGACGCCGCGGGACTCCGACGCCTACTTCGCCAGCCGACCGCTGGG
>JAOUGZ010000598.1 GCA_029865405.1 Betaproteobacteria bacterium | reverse complement strand
AGGATTTCGACGGTCTGTGCCGTGATCACCCCGGAGGGGCTGTCGTTGGTGAACCAACCGATGCGCTGGATCGCCCACAGCACGAAAAACTGGCAGGCCAGTGTCGCCACTGCGAGGTAAAAGCCCTTGATGCGCAGGCTCGGCAGCCCGAAGACTATGCCGACCGCTGCCGCGCAGACGCCCGCCAGGATGAAGCTCGGGATGATGCCGAGCCAGGGCATGCGCAGCACGAAGTTGTAGGTCATGAACGCACCCACCGCCATGAAGGCCGCGGTGCCGAGCGACAGCTGCCCCGCGTAGCCGGTGAGGATGTTCAGGCCGAGCGCCGCCAGCGCGAAGATGAGGAAGGGCGTGAGGATCGCCGACAGCCAGTACTGGTTGGCGAACATCGGCACAACCACGAACGCCACGACCAGCAGCAGCGCCACGCCGATGCGGTCTTGCCGGATTGGGAAGATCTGCTGATCCTCGGCGTAGGAGGACTTGAACTGCCCGGCTTCGCGATAGAGCATGTCTAGACCCGGTCGATGATCTTCTCGCCGAACAAGCCCTGCGGCCGCACGAGAAGGAAGAGGAGCGCGATTACGTAGGCGAACCACGATTCGATGCCACCGCCGACGTAGGGGCCGAGATACACCTCCGCCAGCTTCTCCGAAGCGCCGATGATCAGGCCGCCGACGATCGCGCCCATCACGGATTCGAAGCCGCCGAGAATGAGCACGGGCAGCGCCTTCAGCGCGATGAAAGTGAGCGCGAACTGCACGCCGTTGCGAGCGCCCCACATGAGGCCCGCCACCAGGGCGACGAAGCCGGCCACCGCCCAGACGATCGCCCAGATGTGCTTCAGCGGGATGCCGACGGCCAGCGCCGCCTGGTGGTCATCGGCCACCGCGCGCAGCGCGCGGCCGATACGCGTGTACTGGAAGAAGAGCGCGAGTGACGCCACCAGCACCGCCGCGATGCCCGAGGCGAAGAGGTCGAACTGGCTGATGAACATGCCGGTGGAATTCGCCAGCCATTCCATCGGCACGTCCTTGATGCCGAGGTCCAGTCCGTGCGGCTGCGAGCCCCACACGGCTTGGGACAGCCCTTCGAGCACGAAGGTGAGCCCGATGGTGGCCATGAAGAGCGTGATCGGCGGCTGGTTGACCAGCGGCCGCAGCACCACCTTCTCGATCGACATGCCGAGCACCACCATCACCGCGAGGGTTATGACGAGCGCAAACCAGAAATTCACGCCGCGCTCGACGAGCGACACGAAGGTGAGCGCGGCGAAGAACACCATCGCCCCTTGCGCGAAGTTGAATACGCCGGAGGCCTTGTAGATCAGCACGAAGCCGAGCGCGACGAGCGAGTACATGACACCGGCGAGCAGCCCGCCGATCAGCACTTCGAAGAAGAACGAGATATTGGTCAGTGGGCGACTCCCAGGTAGGCGTCGATCACGGCCTGGTTGGCGCGCACCGCTTCCGGCGTGCCGTCGGCGATCTTGCGCCCGTAATCGAGCACCACGACGCGGTCCGAAATGTCCATCACCACGCCCATGTCGTGCTCGATGAGCACGATGGTCGTGCCGTAGTGGTCGTTGACGTCGAGGACGAAGCGGCACATGTCCTGCTTCTCCTCCAGGTTCATGCCCGCCATCGGCTCATCGAGCAGCAGCAGCGTCGGCTCGGCGGCGAGCGCGCGCGCCAGCTCGACGCGTTTTTGCAGCCCGTAGGGGAGCTTGCCCACGGGGGTCTTGCGGATGTGCTGGATCTCCATGAAGTCGATGATCTCCTCGACCGCGCGCCGGTGCTCGAGCTCCTCGCGGCGCGCGCGCCCGATCCAGATCGCCTGCTCGAGAAAGCTCGAGCGCATCTTGAGGTTGCGGCCGGTCATCACGTTGTCCAGCACGGTCATGCCCTTGAAGAGGGCAATGTTCTGGAACGTGCGCGCGATGCCCAGGGACGCCGCCTCGTGCGAGTCCATGTCCTGGAACTCCTTCCACGCGCCGTTGGCGCGCAGCCGGATGACGCCCTGCTGCGGGTGGTAGACGCCGTTGATCACGTTCAGCATCGAGCTCTTGCCGGCGCCGTTCGGGCCGGTGATCGCGCGCACTTCGTGCTCGCGCACGTCGAACGACACCTCCTGCAGCGCCTTCACGCCGCCAAAGGCGAGCGACACCTTGTCCACCGAGAGCACGGTCTCGCCGATTTGCTCCGCGCGGCTCATGCGGCCCGTTTCGCCGCCTCGGGGCGGAAGGTCTTCGCGTCGCTGATCTTCAGGTCCGCGGAGATGGTGCCGGTGCGCCCGTCCTCGTACTTCACCTGCGCCTCGACGTGCACCGACTGCCGGCCGCCATAGAGCGCGTCGACCAGCGTGCCGTATTTCTGCGCGACGAAGCCGCGGCGCACCTTGCGCGTGCGCGTCAGCTCCTCGTCGTCGGCGTCCAGCACCTTGTGCAGGATGAGGAAGCGGTGGATCTGCGAGTTGGCGATCTCGGGCTCGCGCGCCAGATCGGCGTTCGCCTGCTCGATGCACCCGCGCACCAGCGCGTACACTTCGTCGCGCGAG
>JAOUGZ010000087.1 GCA_029865405.1 Betaproteobacteria bacterium | reverse complement strand
CAGCCGCACGATCGCCTGCTCGTGCTCGGTATCGGGCCGCGTTGCGATGCGCGCGCGCAGCCACCGCCACCAGATCAGGCCCGGCAGCGTCATGCGCGCTTCGCCTCCGGATCGCGCAGCTCGTCCTGGATGCGCCCCACCGCGTCCCTGACGCCCACGAAGGCGTCCACCAGCTGCGGATCGAAATGCCGTCCGCGCTGCGCGCCGAGGAACTCGAAGGCCTGGTCTTTCGACCATGCCTGCTTGTAGGGGCGGATCGACGTGAGCGCGTCGTACACGTCGGCCACCGCCACGATGCGCGCGCACAACGCGATGTGGTCGCCGACCAAACCGTTCGGATAGCCCGAGCCGTCGTATTTCTCGTGGTGGCCGAGGGCGATGAGCGAACCCATGCGCACGTATTTCGACGCGCTGCCCTTGAGGATCTCGTGGCCGATGAGCGGGTGGCGGCGCATGACCCTCGATTCGGGCTCGTCCAGCCGCCCCGACTTGAGCAGGATCTGGTCCGGGATGCCGATCTTGCCGATGTCGTGCAGCGGCGCGGCGAGCTCGATCGATTCGGCCTCGTCGCGCTCCAGGCCGATGGTATCGGCGATGAGGCGCGAATAGCGCGCCATGCGCACCAGGTGGTAGCCGGTCTCCTCGTCGCGGAACTCGCCGGCGCGCGCAAGGCGCATCAGCGTCTCCTTCTCGCGATCGCGCACTTCGCGCGTGGCGTCGTCCACCAGGCCTTCGAGCAGGCGCCGCCGGTCCTCGAGCGCCAGGTGCTGGCGGCGCAAGGTCAGCAGGTTGCGGCAGCGCGCCATGCACTCGCGCGCGTCCACCGGCTTGATGAGGAAATCGGTGACGCCCGCGTCGAGCGCGTCGTAGCGCACCTTGCGGTCGTCGTGCGCCGTCACCATCATGATCGGCACGTTCTCGTAGCCGGGCAGCGCGCGCAGGCGCTTGGCGAGCTCGATGCCGTTCATGTCCGGCATCATGTAGTCGATCAGCACCAGGTCGGCGACGTGGCGCGTCGCCCACACCACCGCATCCACCGGGCGGCCGAAGCCTTCGACCCCGACGCGCTCGTCGAGCGAGCGCACCACCTGCTCGAGGATGGCGCGGCCGGTCGACTGGTCGTCGACGACCATCGCCGTATTGCGGGCCGACGGCATCACGAAGACTTGCGCTCTTGCCATGCACTTTCCGTGGGGGAACGGTCGGCGCAGAGAGTACGCCCGGCCGCCCCGGCTGTCCAGTTAACCGGCTGACGCGAAAGCAAGAATTGGTGAATGGGCAGGTCCTGGTGCCGGAAGAGAGACTCGAACTCTCATGGTGTTGCCACCGGCGGATTTTGAGTCCGCTGCGTCTACCGATTCCGCCATTCCGGCGCGTAGGGGCGGGATTATAGAACCCTATAATGCCGCGCCATGCGCGTTTCGGAGTTCGACTATGCGCTTCCCGCCGAGCTCATCGCGCAGCACCCGGCGCCCGAGCGCACCGCCAGCCGCCTGCTGCACCTCGATGCGGCGAGCGGGCGGATCGAGGATCTCGCCTTCACCGACCTGCCCGCCCTGGTCGGCAAGCGCGACGCCCTCGTCCTGAACGACACGCGCGTGATCAAGGCGCGCCTCGCCGGAAAGAAGGCGAGCGGCGGCAAGATCGAGCTGTTCGTCGAGCGCGTGCTGGGGGCGCGCGACGCGCTGGCGCTGATCCGCTCGAGCCACGCACCGCGCGCGGGCAACGAGCTCATCGTGGGCGACGGGGCTCGCGTCACGGTCATCGGCCGCGAGGAAGACCTGTATCGCGTGCGCTTCGCCCAGGACGTGGCGCAGGTGCTCGAGCGCTGCGGCGCGGTGCCCCTGCCGCCCTATATCCGCCACGCGCCCGACGCGGCCGACGCCAAGCGCTACCAGACCGTGTACGCCGAGCGCCCGGGCGCCGTGGCGGCGCCGACGGCTGGATTGCACTTCGATCGCCCGATGCTGCAGCGGCTCCAGCGCCGCGGCGCGAGCATCGCCAGCCTCACGCTGCATGTCGGCGCCGGGACCTTCCAGCCGGTACGCGTCGAGGACATCGAGCTGCACCGCATGCACAAGGAGCACTACGAGGTGCCGCGCGCCACCATGGACGCGATTGCCGGGCGGCGCGTGCTGGCGGTGGGCACCACGTCGCTGCGCGCGCTGGAGAGCGCGGCGCTCGGCGGGCAGCTGCGCGGCGAAACGGACCTGTTCGTGCGCCCGGGGTTCCAGTTCCTGCTGGTCGACCGGCTGCTGACCAACTTCCACCTGCCCAAGTCGAGCCTGCTGATGCTGGTGGCGGCATTCGCCGGCCTGGACACTATCCGCCGCGCCTACGCCCACGCCATCGAACAGCGCTACCGCTTCTTTTCCTACGGCGACGCCATGCTCATCGAGCGCGCGCGGTGAAGTTCACGCTCAGCCATCGCGACGGCGCGGCGCGCCGCGGCCGCCTCGAGCTGGCACACGGAGCCGTGGACACGCCGGCCTTCATGCCGGTCGGCACCTATGGCACGGTCAAGGCGATGTCGCCGCTGGAATTGCGCGAGATCGGCGCACAGATCGTGCTCGGCAACACCTTCCACCTGTGGCTGCGGCCCGGCACCGACGTGATCGCAAAGCACGGCGGCCTGCACCGCTTCATGGGCTGGGACGGCCCGATCCTCACCGACTCGGGGGGGTTCCAGGTCTTCAGCCTTGGCGCCCTGCGCAAGATCGGCGAGGACGGCGTGAAGTTCGCCTCGCCCATCAACGGCGACCGGCTGCTGCTCACGCCCGAGGAGTCGATCCGGGTGCAGCGCGCGCTCGATGCCGACATCGCCATGGTGTTTGACGACTGCACCGCCTATCCCGCCACCGAGAACCAGGCCGAGAAATCGATGCGCCTGAGCCTGCGCTGGGCCGGGCGCTCGAAGCAGGCGTTCCAGGGCTCGCGCAACGCGCTCTTCGGCATCGTGCAGGGCGGCGTCTACGAGGACCTGCGCGAGGAGTCCCTTGCGGGCCTCACGCGGATCGGTTTCGACGGCTATGCCATCGGCGGCCTCGCGGTGGGCGAGCCTGCCGAGGCCCGCGAGCGCATCCTCGCCCACACGGCCCCGCGCCTGCCCGAAGACCGTCCGCGCTACCTGATGGGCATGGGCACGCCCGAGGACCTCATCGAGGCGGTACTCGCGGGCATGGACCTGTTCGACTGCGTGCTGCCGACGCGCAACGCACGCAACGGCTGGCTTTTCACGCGGCGCGGGGACGTCAAGATCCGCAACGCGCGCTGGCGCGACGACGCGCAGCCGCTCGATGCGTCCTGCGCCTGCTACGCCTGCCGCCATTTCACGCGCGCCTACCTGCACCACCTGCAGAAGGCAAACGAGATTCTCGGCGCGCGCCTGAACACCGTGCACAACCTGCACTACTACCAGGCGTTGATGCGCGAGCTGCGCGCCGCCATCGAGGGCGGCGACCTCGCGGCGACGGCCGCGCGCCTTCTGGAGGAGCGCAGGCTGCTGCTATAATTCGCGCCCTTCTCCAGCGAGTCCGCAGCGATGATCCCCAACGCCTACGCACAGGCCGCCGGCGGCGGCGAGTCCGGATTCATGGGCCTCTTGCCCATCGTCCTGATGTTCGTGCTGTTGTACTTCCTCATGATCCGCCCGCAAATGAAGCGCGCCAAGGAGCACAAGCAGATGGTCGAGGCGCTGCAGAAGGGCGACGAGGTGATCACCTCGGGCGGCGTGGTGGGTCGCATCAGCAAGATGGGCGACGCCTACGTGTCGCTGGAGATCGCGCCCAATACCGAGATCAGCGTGCAACGGGCATCGGTGCAGACCCTGCTGCCCAAGGGCACGATGAAGACCCTGCAGTAGCCCTGCGGTGAACCGCTTCCCGGCCTGGAAGTACGCGCTGGTCGCGCTGTGCGTGGCCGTCGCGTTCTTCTACACGCTGCCGAATTTCTTCGGCGAATCGCCCGCAGTCCAGGTCTCGAGCCTGCGGTCCGCCGTCAAGGTGGACCCGGCGCTGCTGCAGCGCGCCGAGGACACCCTGCGCCAGGCCGGCATCCCGTACTCGGGGGCGCTGCTCGACGCGGCCAGCGTGCGCGTGCGTTTCGGCGACACCGACACGCAGCTGAAGGCAAAGGACGCCATCGACAAGGCGCTCAATCCCGACGCGCAGAATCCCGGCTACGTCGTGGCGCTGAACCTGCTGCCCGCCTCGCCGCGCTGGCTCTCGGCGCTCGGCGCGCTGCCCATGTATCTCGGCCTCGACCTGCGTGGCGGCGTGCACTTCCTGCTGCAGGTGGACATGCCGGCGGCGCTCACCAAACGCCTGGAGAGCCTGACCGGCGACATCCGCTCCCTGCTGCGCGACCGCGGCATCCGCCATGGCGGCGTGTCGCGCGAAGGCCAGGCGCTGCACGTGCGCTTTCGCGAGGCGCCGGCCCGCAACCAGGCGCGCGACGTGCTCGCGAGCGCCATCGGCGACCTGACGATCGTCGAGCGCGAGGAAGGGCGCGACTTCCTCCTCGTCGCCACGCTCAAGCCCGAAGCTGCCAAGCGCACGCAGGAGTTTGCGCTCAAGCAGAACATCACCACGCTGCATAACCGCATCAACGAGCTCGGCGTGGCCGAGCCGGTGATCCAACAGCAGGGCGTCGACCGCATCGTGGTGCAGCTGCCCGGCGTACAGGACACGGCCAAGGCGAAGGACATCCTCGGGCGCACGGCCACCCTCGAGATCCGCATGGTCGACGAGGAGAAGATGACGCCGGACCTGCTCGCCGCGGCGGCGCGCGGCGACGTGCCTTTCGGCACCGAGTATTACGTGGAGAGGAACGGCGCGCCGCTGCTGGTGAAAAAGCAGGTGGTGCTCACCGGCGACCGGCTTACCGATGCGCAGCCCGGCTTCGATTCCCAGACCAATGAACCCGCGGTGCACCTGACGCTCGACGGCGCCGGCGCGCGCATCTTCAAGGAAGTGACGCGCGAGAACGTCGGCAAGCGCATGGCCATCCTGCTCATCGAGCGCGGCAAGGGCGAGGTGGTCACCGCGCCCGTCATCCGCTCCGAGATCGGCGGCGGCCGCGTGCAGATCTCCGGGCGCATGAGCACGGTGGAGGCGAACGACATCGCGTTGCTGCTGCGCGCGGGCTCGCTCGCCGCGCCCATGGAGATCGTAGAGGAGCGCACCGTCGGCCCGAGCCTCGGGCGCGACAACATCGAAAAGGGATTCAACGCCACGCGCTGGGGCTTCGTCGCCATCGTCGTCTTCATGTCTGCGTACTACGTGGCCTTCGGCATGATCTCGTCGGTGGCGCTGGCCGTGAACCTGCTGTTCCTGGTCGCCCTGCTGTCGCTGCTGCAGGCGACGCTCACCCTGCCGGGCATCGCCGCCATCGCGCTCACCCTGGGCATGGCGATCGACGCCAACGTGCTGATCAACGAGCGCATCCGCGAGGAGATCCGCGGCGGCGCGACGCCGCAGGCGGCCATCGCCGCCGGCTACGAGCGCGCCTGGGGCACCATTCTCGATTCCAACATCACCACGCTCATCGCCGGGCTGTCGCTGCTCATCTTCGGCTCCGGGCCGGTGCGCGGCTTCGCGGTGGTGCACTGCCTGGGCATCCTCACCTCGATCTTCTCCGCGGTGGTGGTGTCGCGCGCCATCGTCAACGGCATCTACGGCCACCGGCGCAAGGTGCCGCGCCTGATGATCGGCGATACGTCGTGGAAGTGAGCTGACGATGGAGTTCTTCAAGATCCGGCGCACCATCCCGTTCATGCGGCATGCGCTCGTCTTCAACGTGATTTCGGTGGTCACGTTCCTGCTCGCCGTAATCTTCCTCGCCACGCGCGGCCTGAATTTTTCCATCGAGTTCACCGGCGGCACGCTGCTCGAGGTGGGTTACCAGCAGTCCGTGGACGTCGACGGCGTGCGCCAGGCGCTGGACAAGGCGGGCTACAAGGCCGAAGTGCAGAATTTCGGCTCGTCGCGCGAAGTGCTGATCCGCATGCACGTCGACAAGGGACAGTCGAGCGCCGACCTGTCGCAGAAGGTACTCGGCGTGCTGCGCACCGGCGACGGCGCGGTGGAGCTGCGGCGCATCGAGTACGTCGGGCCGCAGGTGGGCGAGGAGCTCGCCGAGTACGGCGCGCTTGCCCTGCTGGTCACCGCCGTGGGCATCGTGCTGTACCTGTGGATGCGCTTCGAGTGGCGCTTCGGCCTGTCGGCGATCATCGCCAATCTGCACGACGTGGTGATCATCCTCGGCTTCTTTGCGTACTTCCAGTGGGAGTTCTCCCTGCCGGTGCTGGCCGCGGTGCTGGCGGTGCTGGGCTATTCGGTCAACGAATCGGTGGTGGTGTTCGACCGCGTGCGGGAGATGCTCCGCAAGATGCGCAAGGCGAGCATCCCCGAGGTGATCGACACTGCCATCACCGGCACCATCTCGCGCACCATCATCACCCATGGCAGCACGCAGATGATGGTAACGACGATGCTCATCTTCGGCGGGCCGGCGCTGCACTACTTCGCGCTTGCGCTCACCATCGGCATCCTGTTCGGCATCTACTCCTCGGTGCTGGTGGCGAGCCCCCTGCTCATGTGGCTGGGGGTGAACCGGGCGCAGTTCGTCAAGGCCGCGAAGAAACCCGGCAAGGACGAGCACGAGGGCGCCGTAGTGTAATTAGGTAATTAGGGACAGACCTCATTTTTTCGCTCTGCGAAAAAATGAGGTCTGTCCCTATTTAGACGCGCTTGGCGAGGTCCGCGGCGAGGCCGGTGTAGGCGGCGGGGGTCAGGGCCAGCAGGCGCTTCTTGGCCGCCGGCGGGATCGGCAGGGCGCGCACGAAGGCCGCGAGTTGGCGCCGATCGAGCCGCTTGCCGCGCGTGAGCGCCTTCAGCTTCTCGTAGGCGTCGGGCACGCCGTGCTTGCGCATCACCTGCTGGATGGGCTCGGCGAGCACCTCCCAGTTGGCGTCCAGGTCCTCGGCCATGCGGCCGGCGTCCGCCTCGAGCTTGCCGAGCCCGCGCAGGCATGCACCGTAGGCGAGCAGCGTGTGGCCGAGAGCCACGCCGGCGTTGCGCAGCGCCGTGGAGTCCGAAAGGTCGCGTTGCCAGCGCGATACCGGCAGCTTGTCGGCGAGGTGGCGCAGCAGCGCGTTCGCCACGCCGACGTTGCCCTCCGAGTTCTCGAAATCGATCGGGTTGACCTTGTGCGGCATGGTCGAGGAACCGACTTCGCCTTTCTTCGGTTTCTGGCGGAAGTAGCCCAGCGACACGTAGCCCCACAGGTCGCGGTCGAGGTCGAGGAGCACGGTGTTGGCGCGCGCGTACGCGTCGAACAGCTCCGCGCAGGAATCGTGCGGCTCGATCTGCGTCGTGTACGCGTTGAACTGCAGGCCGAGGCGCTCGACGAAGCGCCGGCAGAATGCCTCCCAGGGGAACCCCGGGTAGGCCACGGCATGCGCGTTGTAGTTGCCCACGGCGCCGTTGATCTTGCCCAGCAGCGGCACGCGCTCGATCGCCGCGCGCGCGCGCGCCAGGCGCTGCGCGAAATTGGCCATCTCCTTGCCCAGCGTGGTGGGCGAGGCCGGCTGGCCGTGCGTGCGCGAGAGCATCGGCCGCGCCGCGTGGCGGCGCGCCAGCGCGCGCAGCGCGACGACGAGCTGGTCGAGGCGCGGCAGCAGCACGCGATCGCGCGAGTGCGCCAGCATCAGCGCGTAGGCGAGGTTGTTGATGTCTTCCGAGGTGCAGGCGAAGTGGATGAATTCCAAGGAGCGCTGCACTTCGGCGTTCTTCGCCAGCTTGCCCTTCAGCCAGTACTCGATAGCCTTGACGTCGTGATTGGTCTCGGCCTCGATGTTCTTGATGTGCGCGGCGTCCTTCTCCGCGAAGCCGGCCATGAGGCGCTCGAGCGCGAGGCGCGTGGCACGGGAAAAGGGCTTGAGTTCGGCGATGCGCCGCTCCGCGGCGAGCGCCTTGAGCCATTCGAGCTCGATGAGGACGCGGTGGCGGATGAGCGCCGCCTCGCTGAAGTAGGGCCGCAGCGGGTCGGCGGACCTTTCGTACCGCCCGTCGAGCGGCGAAAGCGCGGCGAGCGGGGAAGGCATAGCGCTTATTATAGATGGGCATGCTGCATGCCCTGATCGAGGAGGCGCGCGCCTGCCGCCTCTGCGCGCCCCACCTGCCGCTCGGGCCGCGCCCCGTGTTCTTGGCCGGCGCCAGCGCCCGGCTGCTGATCGTCGGGCAGGCGCCAGGCCGGCGCGTGCACGAAACCGGCATTCCCTGGAACGACCCGTCGGGCGAGCAACTGCGCGCCTGGCTGCGCATGGACCGCGCGCAGTTCTACGACACCACGCGCGTCGCGATCGTGCCTGCCGGCCTGTGCTATCCGGGCAGCGGCAAGCGCGGCGACCTGCCGCCGCGTCCCGAGTGCGCGCCACTCTGGCAGCCGCGGTTCAAGGCGGCGCTGCCGGGCGTGCGGCTCACGCTGCTGGTGGGCATGCACGCGCAGGCGTACCACCTTGGCGCGCGCCGCAAGAAGACGCTCGCGCTGACCGTGCGCGCGT
>JAOUGZ010000597.1 GCA_029865405.1 Betaproteobacteria bacterium | reverse complement strand
AGGAACTGGTAGCGCTCCTCGTTCCGCCTGAATTCGAGCTTCATGTTGAGATCGAGCGCGTTCTTCGTGCCGTAGTGGTCGATCTGCACCGAGTGGTCGACGACCAGGTCGACCGGCACGAGCGGCTCGATCACCTTGGGATTCCTGCCCATCTTCTTCGCCACGCCACGCATCGCCGCGAGATCGCACAGCAGCGGCACGCCGGTGAAGTCCTGCAGCACGATGCGCGCCAGCACGAACGGGATCTCGGCCGTGCGCGGGGCCTTCGCCTGCCAGCCGGCGAGCTGCTTCACGTGCTCCTCGGTGACCTTCTTGCCGTCGCAGTTACGGAGCACCGACTCGAGCACGATGCGGATCGAGAGCGGCAGGCGCTCGATCTTCACGCCGAGGGCCTTGCCGAGCCTGGGCAGCGAGTAGAACTTTCCGCCCTTGAGCGGCTGCAGGGTGTCGTGCAGGTTATGCGGCATGCGTGTCTCCTTCGTGTTCGTGCGAGGCGAGTTGCGCCATGAGCCGCGCGCGCTCTTCGAGCAGCTGCGTCAGCTGCTCGTCGCAGCGCGCGATCGGCGTCGGATAGTCGCGGATCTCCTGCGACAGTGCGTCGATGCGCCGGCGCAGCTCGTCGGGCGTGCTCATGACCGGCGCAGCTGCACGTCGTACACCAGGCCCTGGTCGTCCTGGCAGGTGCCGCTGCCCGCCGCGCCCGTGACGCCTTTGAAGTCGCAGCGCAGCCCGCGGCCGTCGGCCGACCGGAGCAGCGCCTTGGCCTCGGTGCCCAGCGGATCGTCGATCACCACGGAAGTGCCGACCCCCGAGCGGCGGCTGCCGAAGACCCCGCCGACCACGAACCCGGTGCGCGGGCCCGGGTCGCTGACCACCCAGGTGCCCTCGTAGGTGCGTTCGCCGAGCGTGACGCGCAGCCGCATCTCGCCGCCCGTCTGCCCGGTGGCCTCGCCGTAGTACAGCTGCCCGCTGTCGCGCGGCATCAGCGTAAGCTCGTAGGTCGTGGTGCAGCCGGCGAGAAGAGTGGCAAGGGCGAGCGCCGGTAGGCGGGTCATTCAGACGACCATCAAATCCACGAAGTCCTTGACCGGCGTCTGCGCCAGGCGGTCCGCGTCGAGGCACAGCTCAAGGATCGCGCGCTGCCGCTCGGGCGCGAAGCGCCGCGCCAGGTTGGTCTTGAATTTCTCCACCAGGACCGGCATGCCCTCCTTGCGCCGGCGCTTGTGGCCGATCGGGTACTCGCACACCACTTCCTTCAGCTTCGTGCCGTCCTTGAACTCGACCGTGAGCGCGTTGGCGATCGAGCGCTTCTTCGGGTCGTGGTAGGCGCGCGTGAAACGCTTGTCCTCGACGCACACGATCTTCGCGCGCAGCGCGTCGATGCGCGGATCCCTGGCGATGCCGTCCTCGTAATCCGCGGCCGTGAGCCGCCCGAAAAGGAGCGGCACCGCCACCATGTACTGGATGCAGTGGTCGCGGTCGGCCGGGTTGTCGAGCGGCCCCTTCTTGTCGATGATGCGGATCGCCGCCTCGTGCGTGCGAATCCTGATGCGCTTGATGTCCTTGATGCGGTCCCTGACGAGCGGGTGCAACTGCATCGCGCACTCGACCGCGGTCTGCGAGTGGAATTCCGCCGGGAACGAGATCTTGAACAGCACGTTCTCCATCACGTAGCTGCCGAAGCTGCGCTGGAACCTGAACGGCTTGCCCTTGAACAGGACGTCGTAGAAGCCCCAGGTCTTGGCGGTGAGCACCGACGGATAACCCATCTCGCCGGTCTTGGAGATGAGCGCCAGGCGCACCGCGCGCGAGGTGGCGTCGCCGGCGGCCCAGCTCTTCCTCGAGCCGGTGTTCGGCGCGTGGCGATAGGTGCGCAAGGACTGGCCGTCGACCCAGGCCTGCGACACGGCGTTCACCACCTGGTCGTAGGTGCAGCCGAGCATGTGCGCCACCACCGCGGTGGAGGCCACCTTGACCAGCACCACGTGGTCGAGCCCGACGCGGTTGAACGAGTTCTCCAGCGCGATCACGCCCTGGATCTCGTGCGCCTTGATCATGGCCGTGAGGACGTCCTTCATGGTGAGCGGCTGGCCGTTCCGCGACAGCCAGTCGGCGGTGGCGAGGATGCCGCCGAGGTTGTCCGACGGATGCCCCCACTCGGCCGCGAGCCAGGTGTCGTTGAAATCGAGCCAGCGGATCATGGCGCCGAGGTTGAAGGCCGCCTGCACGGGGTCGAGCTGGAACTTCGTGCCCGGCACCTTGGCGCCGCGCGGCGTCACGGTCTCCGGGTCGATCGGCCCGAGGAGCTTGGTGCACGCCGGGTACTCGAGGGCCTCGAAGCCGCAGCCCAGAGTGTCCATCAGGCAGTAGCGCGCGGTGTCGTAGGCCTCGGCGCTCTTCACCTCGTACTTCGTCGCGTAGTCCGCGATCAGCTTGAGGACCTTGTCGGGCTTCGGGCGGACGTTGGAAATGTGCGCGGACATCAGTCTTTCTCGGACAGGGGCTCGAACGTGTATTCGTTGCCGCCCGCGCGCGGCGCATGGCGCGGCGCCGGCAGCGGGCC